>NZ_JBHTJS010000010.1:0-112381 GCF_042676125.1 Oceanisphaera ostreae | reverse complement strand
ACCGTTCGGATATCAAAAACTCGGTACACCATTCGCTCTAAACACGCTTAACTGAATGGTGTTAGCCTAATAGCGGGTTTTCGATTAGCTTTTTAATCGCTTTATCTAGATCCGCTTTTTGGTTTTGGTGAAGTTTTTTTACCGCTTTTTTAAAGGTAGGGGTTTGCAGGATTTGGGTTATGTTAGCCAAACTTATATGCCTCAAGCTTACCGGCTTCTTTTTCCGCTTTGGCTATAATGGCTTGTTTGACAAACTCATAAGACAATTCTGGATTATCCTCCATCATTACACCAATTTTAGCCCAGTGTTCGATTTGTTTGGGCGTGGTACGGTGTAACGCCTTTCCCATGATGGCGGCTTTATCCACTAAATTTTGATCAAGTCGTATGCTCGCTGTAGACATAATAAGCTCCTTTGCATAAGTCACAACAAGTGTAGCGTAACGCTACACTTGTAGCAATGCGCACCATAAAAATGAAGAACGCTACGTGCACAAATTGTTAAAAGAGCCTTAATCAGGATGACGGCAGGCCCTTCGGCCAGCTGTATGCTGTCAGATAAAGGTAAACACCGTTTTTTGTAGTCCGCCCGTCTCTTCAGTGAAGAGGACTTCGACGGTCTTGCGGAGCAAGATGGTTTTAAAATCCCGCTAAGACGGGACTATCAGCTAAAGCGATAGCCTACAAAAAACGGTGAGGGGTCATGAGTAAAGGGGGAAGGGTAAACCCCCAAATACTACAAGAGAGATACCGGAGCAGATCCGGTATGACGGCTGAAAATACAGCTGACGGCTTACAGCTTTCACTTCAATCTGATCCTTTTTCCGTGTTGTTCCGTGACTCTCGTAAAAAAGAAGCGTGGCAAAAAAATTTAGTGTCTAAAAGGTAGTTACTGGCTCGGTAAAACGAAAAACACCGCCCTTTGTGGGAGCGGTGTTTTGGGTTTAGCTTGGTGCCGAGCGCTTGGTGCTCGGCGCTGCTAATTAAATATAATTAAACAAGCTCATGCCTTGCAGCTTGCCGAATACACTTTGGCTGGCTTGCAGGGCGACCATGGTTTGGTTGAGCTCGCCAATGGCTTGGGCATAATCTAAGTCTTCCATGCCACTGCGTACTTTATCGAGCGTGAGCGTCATGTCGGCATGGGTTTCTCGCTGGCTGTCTAGCCGTTGCAGTCGAATACCGGTGTCGGCACGAATGCGGGTAAAGTGGCCACCCACGGCGTCTAGCTCGTCTAATATATCGGCAAATTCACTTTGCTCACTGGCCGTATTGCCGTCACCGTCTAGCCACTCTTTGGCTCGATTTAGCGCATCAAATACACCTAACGTGCTTTTGGCTGCTCCCTGGTTGGCTGCATCTGCCTTCAGGGTGACTTCATCTCCGGCTTTGGCTTCGCCGGTTAAGGTAATGCTGAGGCCACCGGCGCTAATGGCTTGGCCTGACTGATAAGGTTGAGGAATAAGCGGGTCGCCGTTGCTATCTAGCAGGGCATTACCATCACGGTCACTCACTAGCACTTCTACCGCCCCGGCGTTATCACTAAAGGTCAGGGTATAAGGCTGGGCGGCGGCCACATTAGTAGCGTCGTTAATCACTGCCTGTTCAACCATCAACCCTTGTTCGCGTACGCCGCCTTGCAAGTTGTAGCTGGCGGTTAAATCTCCTTTAGGGTTGGGCACTTGACCAAACACCAGTTTGCCATCGTGATTAAGCGCCACTTTTACATTATCGCTAATGGCTAATTCCCGTTGGCCGCTGTCACCTTGATAACTCACGCTGCCGTCGGCTTGACGTAAAAAAGGTTCGGCATCGGTTTGAAAGCCGGCAAATATATAATCACCAAATTCATCGCGGCTGTTGGCCAAGTCTAATAATTCATCTATACGACTATTTAGCTCGCTGCTTAGTGCCGCTTTTTCTTGTGCGGTATAAGCGCCGTTGTTGGCCTTTAGCATCAGCTCTTTGGCTTGTTGGCTGAGATTTTCTGCGCTAGTGAGTAGGCTTTCTTCGCGGCGTAGGAGATTTTCACCCATATTAATATTGTTTTGATAACGAGCAATATTACTCAGCTCTTGCTTGTAACTCATAATGCCATTGGCGGCTACCGGATCATCGGCGGCAGTTTGTACACGCACTCTAGACGATAGCTTATCGAGCTGCTGATTAGCTTGGCCGCTTTTATTGGTAATGTGACTCAGGTTGTTTTGATAAAATTGTGAAGTAGATAAGCGCACAACCTCTCCTTAGCGAATTTGCAGCAATGAGTTAAATAGTTCGTTAGCCACGCTAACCACTCGGCTAGACGCCATATAAGCCTGCTGAAAGCGCAACAGGTTAGCGGCTTCTTCATCCAAATTAACACCCGACACCGACTGCATGCGGTTTTGCGACTGGGTTAGTGCGGCGGCGGCAGAGTCGGCTTTTATTTTTTGGCTGTAGGTTTTACCACCCACATTAACCATGGTTTGGTTCAAACTGTCTGTAATAGTGCCTTGGCCGTCGTTAAGCCACTTCTTTTGTTTAATATCACCAAATGCTTGGGCATTGACGTTATTGCCGGCACCACTGGCGGCGGCAATTTCAAAGCTATCTCCGCCAGAGCTACCCAGGCCCGAGACGTTAATATCCAGACCATTAAGGCTAATCACCGGATCGGTGGGATCTAATGTGCCATTTTGAATAATGGTGGTGGGGTCGCTTTTTTTGAACACCTGATAGTCACCCGCAGCATCCAGCGTTACCACTAACGGATCGTTTTTAGTGGGCAACTCGGGGCCGCTACTGTCTGTTATATGTGGCGTTAAGCTGGCGTTACCGGTGTTTTGCGGGCTGGCGGTGGTGGTAAAGGCGCTGGACGCCGCCAGGCCTTCTGGCTGCTTCAAGCTCACCGCAAGATCTGCCGCCCCATTGCGCGTAGGGCGGATCAGCATGTTATCGCCATTGGCAGGCACATCACTCAGGCTGATAGAAAACCCATCTACATTAAGATTACCATCGGCATCGGCGGTCACGAGTTGGCGCTCACCAACGGCTAAGTCGGTAATAAAGTAATCCCCGTCTTTATAGTCGAGTCGATATTCACTGCCGGTTAATTTGCCGGTGTCGGTAATGGTAACTTCACCGCTCACGTTGGCGTTATCGGTAAAAAAGCGGCCAATGCGAGCATTGTCACTATTAATATCGGTAAACAGGTTTGCGCCTGGCACGCCGTTCAAGTCGACTCCCTGCTTCTGCACCTGGTTAAAGGCATCAGCCAAGCCGATGGCGGTGCGCCCCATGTCACTCATGGTAGGCGCCAACACCGTGTCTCTAAATTTAACCGTTGCCCCTAGCTTCCCGCCTAACTCGCTGGCATTAAGCTTGGTAGATAGATTAGGTTGATCGGGCGCAGTTAGGTGCAGTTCGGTTTGTTGCGGATCTGGGGTGCCTGGTTTGGCCTGCAAGCTAAAGGCACGGCTGCCACTCACCAATGTCTCGCGCCCACCTAACATCACCGACACTACGCCATTGGGCTCATTGATGGTGGTAATACTGACTTCTTGCCCAAGGTCGCTAATCAGCTTATCGCGTCGATCTAATAAATCATTCGGCGAGCTGTTCGTCCCGGTGTTCATAATTTGTTGGTTGAGCTCTGCTATGCCGGCAGACAACTCGCTAACGCGATGAGCGCGGCTGGCAATGTCTTCGCTGTTTACCGAATATTGCTGATTCAGGGTGTTCTGCATGGCATTAAAGCTGCTGGCTACGTCTTGAGCATGGCCCAGCAACAACTGACGATTGCCTAAATCTGCGGGGTTATCGGTAAAGGCATCAATGGTTTTATACAGTGAGTCAAGGTTTTGACTCACTGCTTTACCCATGTCGTTCACACCGCTGTTCAGGTAGTTCAGCTGCTCATACATGGCGTTGGCACCGGCTTGTTCGGTGCTGTTCGTCAGCACATCTTTAAAGGCGTACTGTTGATAGATACGGGTAACATCACTAATACTGGTACCAGTGCCATAAAATTGACCACCAGAATACTGAGCGCCTTCGGTCATTTGCTCTGCACGTTGCCGATGGTAGCCTTCGGTATTCACGTTGGCAATGTTGTGGCCGGTGGTGGCTAACTGGGCTTGAGCGGCCATTAAACCACTCACACCGGTTTGATACATATCAACAGCCATGATGTGTCCTTATGCTTGTGATACCAGTCGGGTAACGGTATCAAAAATGGAGCTGAGTTTGTCGGCATATTTGGGATCGGTAGCGTACCCTGCCTGCTGCAACTCTTTAAAATATTGCTTAGGCGAACCGGTTTGCTGCAAGGCGTTGCCGTAGCGCGGGTTCTCATGCAGAAAGTCTACATAGTTGTTAAAGCTGTCATTAAACGACTCATAAGATCGAAATGGCGCTTTAACCTTTACCGCTATGCCTTGTTCATATTCTAGGGTGTTCACCCATTTTTTTTCAGCCTTCCAACTGTTATCGGCCTTAATGCCAAAAAGATTATGGCTAGAGTCAGAATTTTTTGGCCCGATGATTTTTTTACCCCAACCGGTTTCTAGCGCGGCCTGCGCCAGCATGGCTTCGGGCGGGAGACCCATGCGTTTTCCGGCCTCAACTGCGGCGGGCATTAAGCGCTTTACAAAGTCTTCTGGCGAGCGAAACGGCTCGCTGGCGTTATAGACCACTGCGTCTTTATCGTTAGCTGACAGGCTAGCGGCTTGCAATGGCGGGCGCGCCATTTCTTTGGCTTTTTCAACCGCGCCAGCTACGCCATCGGCACCTAAGGGGCGTATTACTTTGCCGGATATTCGGCGCACATCGGCCAGATCAAACTGGCGAGCTTGGGGCTGCGGTGCGGCCTGTTCGCCGCCTAGCTGTTTAGAGACCAAATCGGCTAAACCTAAGCTGCCGCGCCGACTAAGTTCCGATGACATTTGTTGGTCGTACATGTCTTGATAATGCTCGGTGTAGCGGCTGTTCATGGGCCCGTCGGCTTCAAATACTTTGTTAGCCGCGCGCATCGATTTAAACAACTGTTGCGTAAACAGGCTTTCAAACTGCTGCGCAGCTTCGTCTAGCCCTTTGCCTCTATCTTGTGCAAAACCTTGTTGGCGCAGCTTATCGAGCCCTTGAATGTCGTTAACCAGTAAGCTGTTGCTGTATGAATCGACCGGTTTCATCCGCTACTCCTGAAAACATAGCTGGAAGCTTTAAGCTGTCAGCTGTAAGAAAAACCTAAATCTATATTTGCCACGGAATCCACGGAACCCACAGAAAAATAGAGATCAAATCTAAAACAAAGCTTTAAGCTATTAGCTGTAAGCCATAAGTTAAGTTCAACAACCAAGCCATCCTGCTCTGCAGAGCCAGCAGCTAAAGCGCAGGGCTACAGGCAGGAGCCGGTGCTTATCTTCGCTGATAGCTTACGGCTTAAAGCTTACCGCTGCCCGAAGGGCTGCCCCTTGTCTCAACCTTAATTTTTCCGTGCGTTCCGTGCTTCTCACAGCAAAGAGTCGCGGCAAAGATAGGTTTCGCCTACGGCAAAATGCGAGAGCAAGCGTTCGCCTACAAAACAATACGATCCCTGCCGTCTAGGTTTTGCTCTTACGAATAAGATTTCTTGGTACTTTTCGCACTTATCTCATCTTAATTTTTCCGTACGTTCCGTGTTCTTCCGTGGCAAAAAATCTTTAGGTTTAGGCTTGGCTCGTCAGCTGTAAGAAAAACCTAAAACCGAGATCCTGACGTGCGTCAGGATGACGGCTAAAACAACACACCTTTCTTTGTCTAGCTGGGCGCTTGGTGCTGGGCGCCGGGCGCTGCTCTTAAATAATAACCAGCTCGCCTTGTATGGCGCCGGCTTGGCGTAGCGCTTCTAAAATGGCTACTAGGTCGCCTGGGGCTACGCCCACCTGATTAACCGCGCGCACTAAGTCATCTAGCGTGGTGCCTGTGTCTAGTTTAAACATGCGGCCGTCTTGTTGCTCAACGTTAATATTGGTATTGGGCACTACCACGGTTTGGCCACCGGCAAGCGCATTAGGCTGAGATACCTGTGGGTTTTCCGAAATGGTGATGGTTAACCCGCCATGGGTGATCGCAGCAGGTTTTAACTGTACGTTTTGGCCAATAACCACGGTGCCAGTGCGCGAGTTAATAATAATTTTCGCCGCTTCGTCTGCCACATCTACTACTAAGTTCTCTAAGGTAGACAAGTAACTAACGCGCTGGCCGGGGTCGCGCGGTGCATAAACGCGTACCGAAGTGGCATCCAGCGCTTGGGCATTGTTAGGGCCTACTAAGTTGTTAATGGCCTCTGCCATGTGCTTAGCGGTGGTAAAGTCGGAGCGATGTAAGTTAAAGGTAATGGTGTCGCCACGGCCAAACGAGCTTTGCACTTCGCGCTCTACCATGGCACCGCCAGGTATGCGGCCCACGGTAGGAATGTTGATCATAATAGAAGAGCCATCGGCGCCTTCTGCCCCTAAACCGCCCACTACTAAACTGCCTTGTGCGATAGCATAAACCCGCCCGTCTACCCCTTTTAAGAAGGTTTGTAGCAAGGAGCCTCCGCGTAAGCTTTTGGCTTCGCCAATGGCCGACACGGTAATATCGATGGTTTGGCCGGGCTTAGCAAAAGCAGGCAACTCGGCGTGCACCGCAACCGGCGCTACGTCGTTCATTTTAGGACGCATATCGTCTGGCACCGTAATGCCAAAATTATTGAGCATGGTTCTAAATGTTTGGGCAGCAAAGGCGTTATTACGCTCGCCGGTGCCGGGCAAGCCCACTACTAGGCCGTAACCCACCAATTGGTTGGCTCGCACGCCCGCTACCGAGCTAATGTCTTTAATTCGCGCCGCATGGGCGGGAATAAAGGCACCGGCCAATAGGGTTAAGCTCAGTAATAATCCGGTGAGCAGCTTCATTTATTTCTCCTGAAAAACCTTAAAACAAAGCTGTAAGCTTTAAGCCGTAAGCTGGAAGCCGTAAGCTGGAAGCTGGAAGCCGTAAGCTGGAAGCCGTAAGCTGGAAGCCGTAAGCTAAACCCAAGATCCTGATTTTCATCAGGATGACGACAAAAAAAGAGACTAAACCCACAAGATTTTAAAACCATCCTGCTCCGCAGTTCCGGCAGCTAAAGCGCCGGCTACAAAATTCGGTACCTGCTTTTAACTTCCAGCTTCTAGCTTACGGCTTCAAGCTGCTTTAAAAAGGCATCCATTCGCTGTTGAAAAATTTGGCTAACCAGCCGCGGCTTTGGGTGTTGGCAAAGTCGCCGGTGCCGCCGTAATAAATACGCGCGTTAGCCACGCGGCTAGATTCTATTCGATTGTCGGCACCAATGTCTTGTGAGCGGATCATGCCGCTAATGCGCACATATTCTTCGCCAGTATTGAGCATAATCCATTTTTCGCCCTGCACCATCAGGTTACCGTTGGCCAACACTTGAGCCACGCTCACGGTAATGCTGCCTTGCAAGCTGTTGCTTTGGTTAGTGTTGGCCTGGCCGTCAAACTCGTTACTGCTAGACAGTGATGCACTAAAAGGATTACCCGCAATGCTGAGACCTCGGGCACCAATGGTTGGGGCGGCAATATTTACGCTAGAATCTTTACCCTGCTGGGTAGTCGCGCGCTTTTGGGCGCGGGTCGACTCTGCTAAATCCACAGTAATAATGTCGCCAACGCGGTGCGCTTTAATGTCGGAATATAGGCTGTTGGCGTAGTTATCCTGAAAAATAGCGCCGTTAGGCTCTAGCTGTTGCTCGCTTAAGCTGGGGATCACCGGCGCAAAATCTGGGTCATCCGGCTTAGGCGTATAGGGCGTGCTCGTACAGCCGGCTAAACCGAGTGCAGTTAGCACAACCACCCAGCTTAAGGCGGTAATTATGTTTCGCATCACGCTCGTCCCCTCACTGCTCATCATTATAACTGCTGATTCACATACGCCATCATGTCATCTACTGCCGAGATCACCTTAGAGTTCATCTCATATACCCGCTGCGCTTGAATAAGATTTACCAGCTCTTCGGTCACGTTCACATTAGAGGTTTCTAGCATGCCCTGCTTGATGGTGCCGTAACCGTCGGCACCGGCAATACCTTGCATAGCGGCACCGCTCGACTGGGTTTCTAAATACAAGTTTTCACCTTTAGGTTGCAGGCCCGCAGGGTTGGCAAAATCACTGATAATAAGCTGGCCAATAATTTGTGACTCGGCCTGGCCGGCTATTTGTACAGACACTTCACCGTTGGTGCCTACGCTAATACTTTGCGCATTATCGGGGATCTGCATTTCTGGCTGCACCGGATAACCGTTGCCTGGGCTAACAATCACGCCTTCTTCATTAAGCGCGAACTGGCCGTTACGGGTATAACCAGTAGTGCCGTCTGGCAGTAGCATTTCGAAAAAGCCACGGCCATCAATCATCACATCCAGCGCATTATCGGTGGTTTGCACACTACCCTGAGTAAAGGTTTTTTGCGTGGCCACCACCTTACTACCGGCACCCAACATTAGACCCGACGGCAAGTTAGTATCGGCAGTGGCTCGGCCGCCCGGCTGATGAATGTTTTGATAGAGCAAGTCTTCAAAAATAGCGCGGCCTTTTTTAAAGCCCACGGTGCTGGCGTTCGCCAAGTTATTAGAGGTTACCGAGATATTGGTCTGCTGAGCATCCAGGCCAGTTTTACTAATCCATAGTGCTGGGTTCATTGTAATCTCCTTTAGATGCGCAGCAGCTGGGCATGGGCTTTATCGTTTTCTTCCGCGTGGCTCATCATTTTAAGCTGAGTCTCAAAGCGGCGCTGCAAATCAATTAAATGGGTCATTTCGGCAACCGGATTCACGTTACTGCCTTCTAGTGCACCTGCCAGCAGCTGTACTTGGGCCGAAGGGGCTTCTATTTGGCCGTCTTTACGACGAAATAGACCGTCTGGCCCTTTTTCAAGATCGGCATTGTTAGGCAGTACGGTTTTAATACGCTGCAATTCTGCGCCGCCGTTGGCCGGTTCGCCTTCTAGCCGAGCAAAGATGGTACCGTCTTTATTTATTTCCATTTTTTCTAGCGGCAGTGGCAAAAAGATAGGCGCACCACCGTCGTCTAACACGCTAAGGCCATTGCTAGTTTGCAACAATCCGTCTGCCGCCACTTGCAGGCTGCCAAACCGGGTGTAAGCCTCACCGCCATCTTTAGACTCCACCGCCAACCAGCCGTCGCCGGCCACGGCAACGTCAAGATCCCGACCCGTGGTTTGTATGGGCCCGGAGGCAAAACTTTGCCCCGGCCGCTCGGTCATGGCAAATACGCGGGTTGGCAAACCTTCGCCAAAGGCCTGCATGGCTCGCGCCTGCTCCATGTCGGCTTTAAAGCCGGTGGTATTGGCGTTGGCCAAGTTATTAGAGCGCACGGCCACGCTGTGCATGTTTTCTTTGGCGCCAGACATGGCGATATAAAGCAAATGATCCATTTCAGCTCCGTCGGTGAGTTAGCCGAATAAATACTGATTAATGCTGAACAGTCGCAAAGTTCTGCCACTGACCGCTAATTGATTAAATACAATGCAAGATTGGTGCCACAAAGAAAGCTTGGAGCGATAAGCTGGAAGTTAAAGAAAAACACCCAGCCAAACACTACACCGCACTCCTTGTAGCCTGCGCTTCAGCTGCAGGTCCTGCGGAGCAGGATAGTTTTTAAATGCCAGCAAAGGTCACTGGCCCCCCGCCTTCGCGAGGGTGACGATAGGGGGAAGCCTGCGCTTTAGCTGCTGGGACTGCGGAGCAGGATGGTTTTTAAATCCCGCTGAGACGGGAGTGCCAGCTAAAGCGTCACCCTACAAAAACACCGACCTTGTAGCCTGCGCTTCAGCTGCAGGTCCTGCGGAGCAGGATAGTTTTTAAATGCCAGCAAAGGACACTGGCCCCCCGCCTTCGCGAGGGTGACGATAGAGGTAAGCCTGCGCTTCAGCTGCAGGTCCTGCGGAGCAGGATGGTTTTTAAATGCCAGCAAAGGTCACTGGACCCCCGCCTTCGCGAGGGTGACGATAGAGGTAAGCCAGCGCTTTAGCTGCTGGAACTGCGGAGCAGGATAGTTTTTAAATCCCGCTGAGACGGGAGTGCCAGCTAAAGCGTCACCCTACAAAAACACCGACCTTGTAGCCTGCGCTTCAGCTGCAGGGACTGCGGAGCAGGATGGTTTTTAAATGCCTGCAAAGGGCACTGGCCCCCCGCCTTCGCGAGGGTGACGATAGGGGTAAGACAGTGTTTGGCTCGTCCCCTTTGCTCTTAACACTTCACAGGTTTAAAGCGGCGAAATGCGAGAGCAAGCGCTCGCCTACAAAAGCTAAAGAGCAGATCCTGACTTTCGTCAGGATGACGGCATAAAGCAAAACTAAAGCGAGATCCTGAATCAAGTTCAGGATGACGGCATAAACAAAAACACCGCCCTTAAAGGAGCGGTATTTGGTTTTTCTGACAGCTGACAGCTTATCGCTTACAGCTTACAGCTTTAAATTAACGTATTTGCAGCACGGTTTGCATTAGGGTGCTGTTTACCTCTAATGCTCGTGAGTTAGCTTGAAAGTTACGCTGAGCGGTAATTAAGTCAACTAACTCAGACGTAAGGTTGGTATTAGATTGCTCTAGTTTAGAGGCGTCAATCTTACCCAAGGTGCCGGTATTTGGCTGCCCGACTACGGCTTCGCCCGATAGTAATGACTGTCGCCACTGGGTATCGCCTACTTGCGTTAGTCCTTGATCGTTAGGGAAACGCGCCAACGCAATAATACCCAGCTTTTCATTAGTGCCATTGCTGTAGGTTGCCACCACGTTACCGTCGGGCCCAACATCTACCTTCGTCAAGCGACCAACCGTTGCTCCATCTTGTGATAAACGACTAACTTCAAACGGAGAGGCAAACTGAGTAATGCTACTAAAACCAATTTCTAGCGTTTGTGTAATATCAGAGCCATTATTAAAATCTAACGCATTTGACGTGATTTCAGTCGGCTTGGGGGCTTGTATCAAGCCATTTTCATCAAAGGTAATATTTAATGTACGAGCTATCATAGGAGAAGACAGATCATTGGGATCGGACAACTCTGTACCTAGCGCATCCTGGCCATCAACGTAGGCGAACATTTGCCATTGGTTCTCTGCTGCGGTGTCTTTAACAAAATACTTAGTTAAAGTGTGCGGTTCACCTAATGAGTCATAAATAGTCACTGAAGTGGACGAGCTATAGGTTTCAGATATAGCCGGATCGAAACCTACAGGGTCAAGCGGTTCCGCCTTTGCTGGCAGATTCATTTCACCATTAGTACCCTCAGTCTTTTTAGGCACACCGGCACGCTCGGGTATTTGCAGGGGGCCACTAGCATTCAAAGACAAAGAGATGGGCGTTCCGTCTTCATTTACATCAAATTTTTGTAGGTAACTACCTTGAGAGTTGACCACAAAGCCTTGATCATTCAGCCTAAATGCGCCCGCTCGACTAAAGGTTCTATCTAATGAAGCTGTGTCATTAGACATTACAAAAAAACCATTGCCGTTAATCGCCATATCCAGCGCATTATTCGTAGTTAAGCGGCTACCCTGGTGAAATTGCTGTGCCACCGCGGCCGTTTGCACACCATTACCCACTTGAGTTTTTGAGTTTGCAAAAATCGAATTAGAGTATACATCGGCAAATTCAGCCCGTGATTCTTTAAAACCAATGGTATTCACGTTAGCAATATTATTAGCAGTTACATCAAGATCTTTCTGGGCCGCATTTACACCGCTTAGGGCAATATTAAAAGACATTATTGTTCTCCTTACGCCGCTTTACGGCCTGCAATTTCAAGCACTTGGCTTAAGGGGATGCCCCCAAGCCCAGAAAGATTAACCAAAGTAGGACTATCGCCACTACCAAGGGTGACACTGTTTACTCGAGCAAACATTAATGGGTTTAAGTCTTGTCGTTCATTACCGATTAATGCGTTAACTTTAAACTGGTATTTACCCACCGGAGCAGGTTCACCTTGCTCATTTAGGCCATCCCAGCTAAAAGGCGTATTACCACGCTGAGGGCCATCTAAGGTGATTTCTCTCACTAACTGACCACTTTCATCTTCTATACGCACCTTCACATTTTGTGCGCCTTCGCCAACGGCAATGACACCATTTACCGCGTCACCTTGATCCCAATATGCTAAATCACTGGGTAATAATACATCTTGCCCAACTAAGCTGGATGCTTGTAATGCTTGATTAGATGTCATCACTTCATTTAAACCGGCAAGTTGTGCACTCATCTGGTTAATACCTTCAGAGGTTGCAAAAGATGTCATTTGCGACACCATTTGTGCATTATCTGCTGGCTTAAAGGGATCTTGATAAGCCAATTGTTGAGTTAATAAAGAGAAAAAATCTTCTTGTTCTAACTTGGCATTATTATTTTGTTCTGCTTTTTCCGCCGGGCTAGCTTCGCCAGTCCATTTAAGGCCGTTAAGGTAATCTTGGTTTACTTGCATGGCTTATTACCCCTTGCCTAGGCGCAGCGTTTGTTGCAGCATTTGCTTGGCGGCGTCGGCTACTTGCACGTTAGTTTGGTAATTGCGCGAAGCACTTAGCATGTCGGTCATTTCTTCCACCACGTTGACATTCGGCTTATAAATAAAACCGTCTTGATCCGCCATGGGGTGGTCGGGGTGAAACTCTTTTAATAATGGCTTATCGGTTTCGACGATGCCCATCACTTTAACGCCGACGCTTTCTTGGCGGTTCGACAACGCTTGATCTAAATTAGCGGCAAACACCGGCTTGCGAGCACGGTAGGTTTCGTTAATGCTCGAGCTTACGCTGTCGGCGTTAGCCAAGTTACTGGCTGTGGTATTAAGCCGTACCGACTGAGCGCTCATGGCACTGCCGGAAATATCAAATACCCGAAATAGGCTCACATTGATTCTCCTTTAATCGCTTTTAACAGGCCGCTGATTTTACCGTTTAAAAACTCAAGCGAAGCCTGATACTGCAAGGCGTTTTCCATATAGCTATTACGCTCTGTTTGCACATCTACTGTATTACCGTCACCGGTGTCGGGTTGGTTAGGCACTCGAAACTGCACTGCACCGGGGGGCGCTAGGTTAACGGCAAAATGCTGCTGGCTGGTGCGAGCGAGTGAAAAGCCTTGGTTATTTTGTGCTTGACTAAGTGCCGCCTGAAAATCCATGTCTTTGGCTTTAAAACCTGGCGTATCGGCGTTAGCCAAGTTGCTGGCCAGTAGTTCGGCACGGCTAGAGCGTGTCACTAAGGCGTGTTGATGAATACCAAAGGCTTTATCGAAGGAAATCGTCACCCTGCACCTCTTACATTGTGTTGGCCAAACGGATTTGCACACTTGCTAATGCAAATTCATATTGATGTAACCTGCATATATCGATGCAAGGCTTGTGCCAAACTTCTGAAGCAGAGTATAAGAGGTGCCAAGTATTACTTAAGGCGGTAAATAATTCCGGGGTTACAGCGGATCATTTCAAACTTATCAGATAGTCCTGTTAAAGACTCAGACGCCCCCAGCAGCAAGTAACCACCAGGATTCAGCGCGCCGGCAAATTGATTAAGAATCTTAGTTTTATTGGCTGCAGAGAAATAAATCAACACGTTACGACAAAAGATGATGTCAAACTTGCCCAGCAAGCTATAGCTGTCCAGCAAGTTGAACGGCCGAAAAGACACCATTTTTCTTACTTTATCTTGCAGCTGCATTTTTCCTTCAGCTAACGGCGTAAAAAACTGGCTTCTGCGCTCGGGAGACAAGCCCCGAGCCAATGACAAGCTGTCATAAATACCGCTTTTGCACTGTTCCAGCATGCTACTAGAAATGTCGGTGGCAACAATTTGCAGCCCCGGCAATGCACCCGGCTTGCGAGACTGGTACTCGAGTGCGGTCATGGCAATAGAGTACGGCTCTTGCCCCGAGGAGCTAGCAGACGACCATATCTTTAAGGTTTTACCTGGCTTAGCTAGCTCAGGAAATAACTTTTCACTTAGCAAAGTAAAAGGGTAAACGTCACGAAACCACAAGGTTTCGTTAGTGGTCATGGCATCAATTACTGCTGTTTTTAGCTCTCGCTCACGCGGCGACATACTCTTAACAATTAAGTCATCAAGCGATTCTGTATGAAAGCGGGATAACAGCGGAGAGAGTCGGCTTTTTACTAAGTACTGCTTATTCTCGCCCAACACTATGCCTGTGCTAGCTTCAAGAAACTGGCAAAACGCTCGATACTGTTGATCGGTCAGATCCTTCATCAATTATCTGTTCCTTTATGCCTATTCTAAAGTGCGCTTTTAACGGCTGATGCCAGCTCATCGGGATGGAATTTAGCGATAAAATCGTTAGCACCCACTTTTTCAATCAAGGCTTTGTTAAACACACCACTGAGAGAGGTGTGCAAAATAACGTGCAGATTTTTTAGTGCTGCATTATTACGGATTTCGGCCGTTAATGTGTAGCCATCCATCTCCGGCATTTCTACATCAGAAATCACCATAGACAGTTGGTCTTGAATCGGCCCCAGCTCAGCCAATTCTTTCAGCTTGTTGAGCGCCTGCCTACCATTTTCGGTCACAATAACCTCAAATCCAAGACTTTCTATGGTTTTTTGAATTTGGCGGCGCGCAACAGAAGAGTCATCAGAAATCAAAATAGGCTTTTGCGTCACTCTGGTTAACTCAGACACCTCATCCATTAGCTCTTTTTTGACGGTAGAGTTAACGGGATTAATTTCATCAAGTATTTTTTCTACGTCTAGTATTTCAACCAGTTCGCCATCTATTTCTGTTACTGCGGTCATGTAATTTGAACGCCCTGCTCCTTTTGGCGGCGGTAAAATAGACTCCCAGTTAACGTTAATTATCCGTTCAACTGAGTTGACCAAAAAGCCTTGTACTGAGCGGTTGTACTCAGAAATAATCACAAAACTATTGTCAACCTGCTCAATGGGCCGCCCGCCCATGGCTTTACTAATATCAATAACAGAGATGGTTTGACCTCGAATATTAGCTACCCCTTTAATTACCGGGTTGCGCTGCGGCAAGGCCGTCAACTTGGGGCACTGCAGTACTTCCTTTACCTTAAACACATTAATGCCAAATCTTTGGCGGCCATTCAACTTAAATAGCAATAGTTCTAGTCTATTTTGACCAACAAGTTGTGTTCTTTGGTTTACTGAGTCGAGTATCCCTGCCATTACCATTTCTCCGTATATGCCATTACGAATGAATTTTCATGGCATGTTTTATGCTTGTATTGTGGTTGCTGTGCGTTTACCAAGCGCTAAAGCTTAACACTCGCACTAAGTGGACGCCAACTGCGGCCAGCTTACGTTCTTTATCGGCCACGAGGTAGTAATGCTTAGAATATTTTTTCGATTAGGTTTCACCTACAAACCGCATCGCTGGTTAGCATGTAAGGTGTGGCCATATAGAAAAAGCGTCATTATTGGCTTGTTAATTAACGGTGTGTTCGGGGCAGCGCACGCGCAAATACCTATCCTGTCGGTGCACGACAACATTCGCCAATATGCCGAAAATTATGTTCGCGATTTAGTTCCCGTACAGCCAAATGATAAGTTAGAAATTAACGCTGCCAGCGTAGACACTCGTCTACAACTCACCGAGTGCTTAGGTAAGCTCACTGCCGACATTCGAGGTGCGGGCGAGGTAAAACGTAATACTCATGTGTATTTACAGTGTCACGAAACCCCTGGCTGGGAGCTGTTTGTGCCCGTTCGAGTTCGCGTACTTAAACCCGTCGTTACCGCCCTCGACCCTATTTCGCGCAACACCCTGCTGCAGGCTCAGCATTTACATATAGAATATCAAGATGAAGTCTTACTGCGAGGCGATATTTTTAGCAGCACCAATGAGCTAATTGGCTCACGCAGCAAGCGCGACTTGCGCCCAGGCCAACCGATACGCAGCAGTCAACTTTGCGTCGTATGCAAAGGCGACAAAGTCAGTATTTTGGCGAAAACTGGCGGGCTAATGCTTAAAACTGATGGTATAGCCGAAGAAGATGGCTCATTTAATGACCGCATTCAAGTTAGCAATCTTAACTCTGGGCGCAAAATTAGTGCGCGCGTGATGGCCGCTGGGCAAGTACAAGTTAAATTATAAATTCTGCTAAAGTTATGGCTAACAAGGCCGATACTCCTTCTACGCAGCAGCAGAATAGGACGCTCACATTATGGCTATCGATAAATTACCCGCGGGCATTGGCAACAGTACGCCACTGACGAACAATAAATATAAACAACATGTTGGCAGCGAAACGCCACCAAGCACTACGCAGTCGGCCGTTTCAGCAAACCAAGACTCCGTTACGCTTACACCTCAGGCCCAGCGCCTTAGCCAGGTGCAGCAAACCTTGGTCAATACTCCGGCACCCGATAACAGTGCGCGGTTAGAGGCGCTAAAAAAAGCCATTAATGAAGGCAGTTATCAAGTAGACAGTGATAAGCTTGCAGCCAATATCTCAAGCTTTGAACAGGACTTAGAAGGCCTCTAATATGTCTCTTGCTGCGCTGCTAGAAACCCAAACATTACAGCTCAAGCAACTGTTGGATATCACCCAGCAGGAGCTTGAGTTGATCGTTAAACGTAAAGCCCTCGAACTCCCCCCGCTGACTGAAAGTAAGCAAACTCTGCTAACTCATATTCAGACAACGGACAGCGAACTGGCTAATCATCCAGAGCGCGAACGCTTAAACCACGAGTTTAAAGAGCAAGTAAGCCAACTTCGCGAATTAGTAGTGCAATGCCAAGAGCAAAGCCAGGTGGCCGAACAACTGTTAGAGCAGTCGTTAAATGGCGTGCGCCAACTTGCCAACATTTTAAGCAAACTCCACGAGCGCCAAAGCATGACCTATGACCAAAAAGGTCATACCAAAGGCATCAACAAGGGCGCCGGGTTTAAGGTTTAGGGGCTTAGCCCGTGAAGTGTAAAGGGTGAAGTGATGTGGCTAGCTTACCTTTATCGTCACCCTCGCGAAGGCGGGGGTCCAGTGACCTTTGCAGGCAACCCGCAGACTGACCGTTCTGCGCCACAAGTTCTGGATTCCCGCCTTCGCGGGAATGACGTTTCTACGCGACATTTAAAATCATCCTGCTCCGCAGCTGCTAAAGCGCTGCCTTACCCCTATCGTCACCCTCGCGAAGGCGGGGGTCCAGTGTCCTTTGCAGACAACCCGCAGACTGACCGTTCTGCGCCACAATTTCTGGATTCCCGCCTTCGCGGGAATGACGTTCCTACGCGAGATTTAAAATCATCCTGCTCCGCAGTCCCTGCAGCTAAAGCGCAGGCTACAAGGTCGGTGTCTTTTGTAGGGTATCCATATTTTGAATAAAGGATAACTGCTCTCCCACCTCTGTATTTCAACATTCAACACTCAGCATTGCCGTTTCGGTCACTTCCCGCGCCGTAGTTTTTCATACACATTTAGATCTAACTCTAACTCGGTAATGTACATATCGCCGTCGGGGTAGCTGTTCACTACTTTTGCGCCACGTACTATGCCGCGGCTGCTGTTTATCACGGTGCCATCTTGCAAAATATTGCTGTTCATAGTGCTTGAACTAGAAGACATAACGCCACCCAGTTGCTCGGTTAGCTCACGATAGGCATCCATTTTAGAAGCACGCATGGCATGTAATAACTTTTGTTGATGATCCGCCGGGTTTTGCAAGCTAATGGGCGCATACCCCACCGCATAAAGATGATTTTTAGCCGAATTAGCTCCATTCTGCTGGCTGCTACACCCAGCTAAAGTCACTAATAACAGTAGCCAAAGCTTACTTCGCATAACGGCTCCGTTCTGCAGCGGTGATCACTCGCGGTTGTGGACCCCTAGCGTTTAACATACCAGCTACTAAATACTCAGGAATATAATGCTGAGCACTGGCCACCACACTATTATCGCCAATAGAAACTAAACGCGCATTAATTAAACGACCACCGGTGGTTTCACTTACGGTACCGTGCAACAAGTAACGTGCATCCAACTGTGCGCTTAGCTGGCGATAGTCACGGCTGGTGCTAACGTCACCCTGAGGAGTAATGCGAATAAAAGGCAACGTTTTAAAATCAACAACCCGTAAGCCGTATTGATTAAGCTGAAACATCATGGTTTCGGAGAGTAAGCGGCTAAAGTTACTCTGACTCTCATAGTCCTGTTGATCAACAAAACCACTGACCGCAATACCTGCTTGTCCATTTAAATTATGCGCGCTGGACAGCAGACGAAAAGCAAGCGCCGATATATGCTGTTGCAGTAAAGTTTGCCCCTCTACCGCTGACGGTTCAGAGGGCGGCAGATAGACACTGCGAGCACCAGCACGCATCCGCATTGGCACACCATCTCTAATATGTCGAGGCGCTAAGTTTGCCTGTACTAAAGGACCCCGAGGCTTACTGTGAATGTAGTGAGACGCATGATCATGAGGCAGATAATGATGATGAGGATCAAAGACTGGCCTTTCTGTTGACGTACAGGCAGTCAAGCCAAATATGGCAACAAGAAAAAAAGGTTTTATCATTGTATAACTCGCTAAAATTAGTGGTATCAATAACTTATCGGCTGCTAAACAATAAGCTTTAATTTTATTTCCTCCATAATACATCTTCGTTTGTTAATAAAAATAACGAGTGTAAAAAAACTATGCATTTACATTATAATATTTTATTTAATGGGCAAGGTTTTTGCATAATCCTTGCCCATAATTGATCGACGCTGTGCTTTTATGAAACAGCCGTCTTAACACAGGATGATCCAGTGTCAATAAAAGCCCTTTTGCCCTCGTTGCTTCTACTGCTGCCGCTGACATTGCCGTTAACAGCTAACGCCAACTGGTATCAGACCGAAGGCTCAGCACCATTAAGCTTAGGCCCCGAAACTGCCCGCCAGCAAGCGTTGGAACAAGCGCTAACTGAAGCGCTGCTACAAGCCGGAGCATCACTGACCACTGTGCAGTCGGTTACTAACGGCGCGCTTTCTGAGCAGCAGCTTGATATTGCAGCTCAGGGTGAGCTTATGGATTATGTGGTTCTTAAAGAACGGCGAGCGCAAGGCCGACTGTGGCTAACCCTTAGAGCCGATATCTGGCCGAATAAACAAGTAACACCACAATGTAACGGTCGTTATAACCCAGGCGTTACCCTCAGTAACTTTGTGCTGCAATATCCCGAACAGGCTCGTTTTGGTCAAATATTTGACTTAGGCACCGCTGTTACTGCAAAGCTCGCGCACCACCTCACACCCAGCGTCAACCTAATGACACAACTGCCCTATCAAGTGATCACAGACCGCCAACTGCCTCGCAGCCCAGGGCTGCGCCAAGGCGGAGATGTACTAGCCAAACAGCAGCAGTCTAGGTTGTTGTTAAGTGGCGTGATCAATGACATTAGCATGGCAGAAGGCGACTGGGTGAAATGGCGCTTTAGTGACATGCCACGTCAGTTTAGCCTGTTAATTACGCTAGAAGACAGCTTCACAGGCGAGCGCTTAGTACAGCAACGCTATCAGGTAGAAGCGCCGTGGGCTTATAGCAAACACGCTAAGGTAAAAGTACTAGCACAAGAGTTTTGGCACTCAAGCTACGGGCAGCCCGTCGACCAGCTGCTACAACGCATTGCCCGAGATATTACCAATGCTCAGTCGTGCATGAAGGCCATCGGCCATATCTTGCAGCAGTCTGAAGAAGGTATCTTAATGGACTTAGGCCGGCAATCAGGCATTCAACCGGGCGATCGCTTCACCCTTATTAATCGCCGCCAGCTGCAGCCCGGTTATTACAGTGAAACCTCTACCAAGGTACAATTTGTCGTGCGGCAAAGCCATACCGATTACAGCATACTCACACCAGCGGATAATCAAGCAAAACAAGTACGCATCACCCCAGGCGACATCATGACGGCAATACATTAAAGTAAACACAGCGCCCGGCGCCAAGCACCCAGCTAAACAAAGGGCTAAAGAATATTGCTGAGTGTTGAATGAAAACATTTAACTCAACACTAGTTTGTAGCCAGCGCTTTAGCTGCTGGGACTGCGGAGCAGGATGTTTTTTAAATCCCGCTAAAGAACGTCATCCTCGCGTAGGCGGGGACGGACTATCAGCTAAAGCGATAGCCTACAAGAAACACCGAATTTCTGCCGTCATACCGGACGCGTTCCGGTATCTTGTTTCGTCTTTAAAGGTCAAAAGCGAGATCCTGATGTTCATCAGGATGACGGCTGTAGTGCGTCATCCTGACGTGCGTGAGGATGACCCCTTTCTATCCTTGTTTTTTGTAGGGGCGAATTCATTCGTACAATAATGGTGGCACGGCCTAAAAGAGACCAATTTACAAAAATACATTTTCAGATTTGATCTCTATTTTTCTGTGCTTCTCATAAATAAAGAGGCGTGTATTTTATGGCGAAGAGATCGTTAGTCTTACTGTTTAAGTAATGCCGCTTAACAGGCGTGGTTCTGGCGTCATTCCCGCGAAGGAACGTCATCCTCACGTAGGCGGGGACGGGACCCCAGGACCTGTGGCGCAAAGCTGTCAGCCTGCGCTTCTCCTGCAAAGACACTGGCCCCCGCCTTCGCGAGGGTGACGAGAAAGAAAAGCTAGCCCCTGAATCCACATAAGTTACGCAGGATTACTTAAGTACTAAAAAATAAAAACCGCCATGTTGGCGGTTTTTATTTAGCTGGGTGCAGGGCTCAGTCATGCTTAGCTTGCTCTCTTCCCCCTTCTCCCTTCACATTCTTTTAGCTGCAGCTGGCGTTTGCGGCTGCGGCTCTGGCTTTTTCTATACGCTCGGCGCTGGATGGGTGGCTAGAGAATAAACCGCCGCCATTACCAGATTGCTTAAGCAGTACTTCTTGAGCACGCATGGCAGCAAAAGGGTCCATGTTTAACTGACACAGCACTTCAATACCATATTCATCCGACTCTAGCTCATCGCCTTGCGAAAACTGAGCGCTCATAAACTGAGTACCAATATCAGCATATTGAGATGATGCCAAAGAGCCCACCGTTCCACCCACGGCGGTAGCCGCTTGGCGTGCAGCTTCTGTCAAATAAGCCGTTTTAAACTGGCTTAATGAGTGCTCAAGTTTAATGTGACCAATTTCGTGACCAATCACGGCAACCAGCTCGTCATCTTTCATCACGTCCATTAAACCAGAGTACACACGCACTGTGCCATCGGGCATAGCAAAGGCGTTAATTTCGTCGGCTAAATACACTTGAAAGTTAAGCGGCGTGCTATCAACAAAGGTTAACCCTTTGGTTAACTTAGCAAGACGCTGGCTATATTTGTTATTAGCAGGGGCTAGCTTATTTTCGCTGTCCATTTGCTTGGCAGACAAACTGGCTTGCATCTGTAATTCGCTTTTAGATAACGTAAGCCCTTTAAACGCCGTCATACCGGCGCCTAAAAACTGGCTAGGATCATCAGACACACAGCCGCTTAAGCCCAGAGTGATAACCGTGGCTGCAATTAATGTTTTTTTCATTTGTCTCTCTATCCCTGTGTAATATTATTTAGCTTAATATGTGTACTAACGTAGCGGCTCGATGCCAGATACAAAAGTAGCGTGCGTGATACCGGTATCTCGCTCTTAGCCCTAAACCTAACCCAAGATCCTGACGTGCGTCAGGATGACGGCTCAGGGCAAGGCCCTGACGACATAGCGCTGGGCGCTAGATTAGCAATATCCGTAGCCCATTAGGCGTTGGTAGCGCTGTTCTAGCAGAGTGTCGGTGTCTAACTGATCCAAGTCGGCTAAATCGGCAAGTAAGCGGGCCTTTAAGAACTCGGCAGCTAATAGCGGATTACCGTGGGCGCCGCCCATTGGCTCTTCTACTACGTTATCAATCAGCTTTAGCTCGTGAATACGCTTAGCCGTAATACCCATAGCTTCGGCAGCCAGCGGGGCTTTATCGGCGCTCTTCCACAAAATAGAAGCACAGCCTTCTGGCGAAATTACCGAATAAGTAGAATATTGCAGCATGTTCACGCGGTCACCCACGCCAATGGCTAATGCGCCGCCAGAGCCACCTTCACCAATCACGGTGCAGATAATTGGCGTTTTAAGGCCAGACATTACCTTTAGATTGCGAGCAATGGCTTCACTTTGACCGCGCTCTTCGGCACCCACACCCGGGTATGCACCTGGGGTGTCAATAAAGGTCAAAATAGGCATTTTAAAGCGCTCGGCCATTTCCATTAAGCGCAAAGCTTTACGGTAGCCTTCTGGGCGCGGCATACCAAAGTTACGACGAATTTTCTCTTTAGTTTCGCGGCCTTTTTGCTGGCCAATCACCATCACTGGGCGACCGTCGAGGCGGGCAATGCCGCCGACCATGGCTTTGTCGTCGGCATAGGCACGGTCGCCGGCCAGTTCGTCAAACTCACCAAAAATGTGCTCAAGATAATCTAAGGTATACGGGCGTAGCGGATGGCGAGCCAACTGCGAAATCTGCCAAGGCCCCAAGTTGGCGAACACCTTTTTGGTTAGTTCATCGCGCTTACCTTCAAGACGACTAACTTCTTCGTCTAGGTCAACGGCGTCGCCTTCGTTTACATGACGAAGTTCTTCGATTTGGGCCTGTAGCTCGGCAATCGGTTGTTCAAAATCCAGAAATTGGTGGCTCATAAGTCCCTCAGTTCAAAAATAGTTCGACTCAAAAAAGTAGCTCGACTTTATCTGGGCCCAGCAGTTGCTTTAACGACGCTAACACCTCGTCGGTGGGGGTTACCCGCCACTCGGTGCCTAACATCAACTGTGCCCGCGCTCCCGGTCGATAATACGTAACGCTAACAGGGCACACTCCCGCCCGTACGGGGGTCAGTATGTCCAATAATTGGCTAAAAAAGTGCTGATCAATCTGGCTGTTATTAATATTTAACGCCAAGCCGCGCGCAAAGCGCTCGCGGGCATCACTCATGTCTAGCACTTCCCGTGCCGACATTTTAAGGCCACCATTAAAATCATCAAAGCTGACCTGTCCGCTAATAACGAGGATTTTATCCTTTTCTAGCAAAGACTCATAGCGTTCTAATGCATCCGCAAACAAGGTAACGTCTAATCGGCCAGAGCGATCGTCTAACGTAATAATGCCCATGCGGTTGCCCCGCTTGGTGGTTATCACTCTGGCGGCAATAACCAACCCCGCCGCCGTGGTAACTTTGTCGCGGCTGGTGGCCTGCAAATCACTCAAGCGGCCAGTCGTATAATGGCGTAATTCTTTGGCATATTGGTTAATAGGGTGGCCCGTTAAATACAGCCCTAATGTGTCACGCTCGCCATCCAGCCATATTTTGTCCGGCCAGTGGGCTACGTCCACAAACGCATGTTCGGTCTGCTCTTCTTCAACCAATACGCCAAACATGTCGCTTTGGCCCAGCGCCTCGGCTTTGGCATGTTGCTCTGCCGCTTTCATGGCCTCAGCTAAGGTGGCCATGGTGGAGGCGCGGTGTGGGCCTAACCGGTCCATTGCGCCGGAGTAAATTAGCTTTTCCATTACCCGTTTATTGAGCTTTTTAAGATCTACCCGATTACAAAAATCGAATAAGTCCCGAAACGGCCCCGCTTCTCGTGCCGCTAAAATAGAATCAATCGGCCCTTCGCCTACGCCTTTAATGGCACCTATGCCATAGACAATTTCGCCCTGCTCGTTCACCGTAAAACGATATAACCCCGAATTTACATCGGGCGGCAGCAGGGTTAGTCCCATGCGCTGACATTCGTCGACCAGCGTCACCACTTTATCGGTGTTATCCATGTCGGCGGTCATTACCGCCGCCATAAATTCAGCAGGATAATGGGTTTTTAACCACAGCGTTTGGTACGACACCAAGGCATAGGCGGCAGAGTGAGACTTGTTAAAACCATAACCGGCAAATTTTTCTACCAAGTCGAAGATTTTCATCGCCAACTCGGCATCTATACCGTTAGCCACCGCGCCCGCTTCAAAGCCTTCGCGCTGCTTGGCCATTTCTTCGGGCTTTTTCTTACCCATGGCCCGGCGTAATAAGTCGGCCCCGCCCAGTGAATAGCCTGCCAAAATTTGCGCAATCTGCATCACTTGCTCTTGATACAGAATGATACCGTAGGTGGGCTCTAGGGTGACTTTAAGTGACTCGTGCTGCCAAGTTTCATCGGGGTAAGACACCGCCTCACGGCCGTGCTTACGGTCAATAAAGTTATCCACCATGCCCGACTGCAGCGGCCCCGGTCGAAACAACGCCACTAGGGCTATCATGTCTTCAAAACAGTCGGGCTGCAGGCGTTTAACCAAGTCTTTCATGCCGCGAGACTCAAGCTGAAACACCGCCGTGGTTTCATGGCGCTTCAGCACTTTAAACGAGGCAGGATCATCCATAGGGATGGCGGCAATATCAACCGGTGGCAAACCCCGCGCTACTAGCTTGGGATTAATCATCGCCAGCGCCCAGTCGATAATGGTTAACGTACGCAGTCCTAAAAAGTCGAACTTAACTAAGCCCGCTTCTTCTACGTCGTCTTTATCGAATTGGGTAACCGGGTTATTGCCGTGCTCGTCGCAATATAGCGGTGCAAAGTCGGTAATGCGCGTAGGCGCAATCACCACACCACCGGCGTGCTTACCGGCATTTCGGGTTACGCCTTCTAGCTTGCGCGCCATGTCGATAAGCGCCTGTACTTCCTCATCTTGGTCGTACAGCTCGGGCAGCTTAGGCTCGGCCTCAAAGGCTTTGGCCAGTGTCATGCCAGGCTCAGGCGGAATAAGCTTAGAAATTCGCTCGACAAAGCCATAAGGGTGACCCAATACCCGCCCCACATCGCGGATCACGGCCTTGGCGGCCATGGTACCAAAGGTGATAATTTGGCTTACTGCATCGCGGCCGTATAGCTCAGCAACGTGATCGATAACCTCGTCACGGCGGTCCATACAAAAGTCGATATCAAAGTCGGGCATCGACACCCGCTCTGGGTTCAAGAAGCGCTCAAACAGCAAGTCGAATTCTAGTGGGTCTAAGTCGGTAATTTTAAGCGCATAGGCCACCAAGGATCCCGCACCCGAGCCCCGCCCCGGCCCCACGGGAATGCCGTTATCTTTTGACCATTGGATAAACTCCATGACGATCAAAAAATAACCCGGAAAACCCATTTGGTTGATAACATCCAGCTCAATGTTCAGCCGGTCATCGTACTCGGGGCGCTTTGCAGCGCGCTCGGTGGCATCGGGAAACAAAAACGCCAGCCGCTCTTCTAAGCCGTCTTGTGAACATTTAACTAAAAAGTCGCCAATGCTCATATCACCGGTGGGAAAGTCCGGCAAAAAATATTCACCCAGGCGCACGGTCACGTTACAGCGCTTGGCAATTTCGACGCTGTTTTCTAGTGCTTCGGGAATATCACTGAACAACTCAGCCATTTCAGCTGGGCTTTTTAAATATTGCTCGGGGCTAAAGCGGCGTGGCCGACGTTTATCGTCGAGGGTAAAACCATCGTGAATGGCGACCCGTACTTCGTGAGAATCAAAATCGCTTTTATCAAGAAATACCACCTCGTTGGTGGCCACTACCGGCAACTGCACGCGTTCAGCTAACGCCACCGCCATATGCAGGTAGGTCTCTTCGTCTGGCCGCTCGGTGCGTTGTAATTCCAGATAATAACGATCGGCAAAATGTTGCTGATAAAAAGTAAGGCACTCATTAACTAAGGCGTCGTTGCCTTTGAGCAGGCTCATGCCCACGTCGCCTTCACGCCCGCCCGACAACACAATAATGCCGTCGTTAAATTCCGCCAGCCAAGCTTTATCTACCAACGGCTGATGCCGCACATGGCCGCGCTCGTAGGCCGCAGAAATAAGTCGGGTAATGTTTTGGTAGCCGTCGTTGTTCATCGCCAGCAAAGTAAGGCGAAACACCTGCTCGCCCAGCTCGTCGCTTTGCACCCACACATCGCACCCCACCAACGGCTTTAGCCCTTTGCGGTGCGCATCACCATAAAAGCGTACCAAACCACACATGTTCATTTGGTCGGTAAGCGCTAACGCCGGGTAACCTAACTCTTGGGTACGCTTGTTAATGGGGCCAATTTTGGCAACCCCATCCACCATAGAAAAATCGGAATGTACGCGCAGATGAACGAAGTGCGTGGTCATTTACTGGCCTCTGGTTGCTGTTAATGAGGCTTCTAGCAGCAACTGAGTCGCCACCGGCTTAAAGCTACGGCGATATTCCGGCAACACGCCATGCGCGCTCAGGGCGACAAAATGTGCTTTGGTGGGATAGCCTTTGTGCTGGGCAAAACCATATTGCGGATGCCGGGCATCCAGCTCAACCATGTCTTGATCGCGGGCCACTTTAGCCAAAATAGATGCGGCACTAATTTCTGCCACCCGGCTATCGCCTTTCACCACCGCTTGAGCGGGCATGGGCAATGACGGGCAGCGATTGCCGTCGATAAAGACAAAGCCTGGCTGTACGCTTAATGCGGCAACTGCGCGGCTCATGGCCAGCATGGTGGCCTGCAAAATATTTAATTCGTCAATTTCGGCTGGCGAGCAACGACCAATAGCCCACGCCAGGGCGTGCTCGCGAATAAGTGGCGCCAATAACTGGCGTTTTTTATCGCTTAACACTTTAGAGTCGCCAAGGCCGGCAATGGGATTATGAGGGTCGAGGATCACCGCCGCAGTCACGACGTCGCCAACTAGTGGCCCGCGGCCGACTTCATCTACGCCGGCCACTATCACCCCTTGGGGATATACAATTTCTATCATATTTCGTTAGCCGATGAGGTATTTGCTGCAGAGTGATTTGGCTCAGTGGGTAGCCGGTTAGCCAGCGCTAATACTGCCAGCGCCGCTTGTTCGTCGGCGTTGCAGCGAATTTGCTTATGCAAGCGCGTAAACTCGGCCAGCAAGCCGGTAGTATCAAAATCAATCAGCTTGCTCACTTCATCCACAATGTGGTCGGGTGTGCATTCATGCTGAATAAGCTCCGGCACCAACATGCGATCGGCCAACAAATTAGGTAAAGAAGCATAGGCGGTGTGTACAAATTTATTGGCCAACCAATAGCTAAACGGCTTAAATTTATAACCCACTACCATCGGCTTTTTCGCCAGCATGGCTTCTAAGGTCGCGGTACCCGAGGCCAGCAAAATAATGTCTGCCGCCGTCATCACATCGCGGCCTTGGCCTTCAATTAAAATGACCTCTAAATGCGGTGCCATTTGCTGTTTAATGGCCATAAACTCTTCGCGACGCTTAGGGTTTACCAGCGGCACCACAAACTCTAGACTCGGATGACGCACCTTTAGCTGTTTGCACGCTTCTAAATACACCGGACTAAGCAAGGTCACTTCCGCATGACGACTACCAGGCAGCAGCGCCATATAATGGCCATCGGGCTTTAAACCCAAGCGCTCACGCGCACCCGCGGTGTCGGGCACCAGTGGCATTTTATCGGCCAAGGTATGACCAATAAAACGGCACGGGGCATCAAAACGGTCGTAAAAGGCTTTTTCAAACGGCAAGAAAGCCAGCACCATATCGGTGGCTCGCTTTATTTTATGAATGCGATTTTGTCGCCATGCCCACACAGACGGGCTTACGTAGTGCAGCGTGGCAATACCGGATTTGCGCAGCTTTAGCTCAACGTCGATATTAAAATCGGGGGCATCAATGCCCACAAACACATCTGGCGGATTGTCTAAAAAATGGCGAACAATGCGCTTACGAATGCTTAAAATACGTGGCAGTCGGCCCAGCACCTCTACCAGCCCCATCACCGACAGCTCGTCCATTTCAAACAAAGCCGTGCAGCCCTCGGCCACCATTTGTGGCCCGGCAATGCCTTCAAAAATGGCGTTAGGATGACGGGCGCGCAGCTCGCGTATTAGCCCGGCACCCAAGGTATCGCCGGAGACTTCACCGGCCACTAGACCAATACGCAGCGGCCGCAGATCGGGGGCGGTTGCTGTAGCCGCCTCCGCTCTTGGCAAATGAGGATCAGGCACGAATAATACCGCGCTCATTTTGCTTCAAAAACTCAATCATGGGGCCTACTTCTGGTTGAGCCGCATTTAGCTCTTCCAACTCGGGGATCACTTCAGCCACGGTTTTACCGCTTCTAAAGATGATCTTATAGGCTTTTTTGATGGCCGAAATCGCTTCGGGTGAAAAACCACGGCGGCGTAAGCCCTCGGAGTTAACACCAAACGGCTTGGCATACAGCCCAGCAGCCATTACATAGGGCGGCACGTCTTTATTAAGCGCGGCACAACCGGCAATAAAAGCATGGCTGCCCACGCGGCCAAACTGGTGAATGGCGGCATGGCCACCAAAAATCACGTGCGAGCCAATATACACATGGCCCGCTAAGGTGGCGTTATTGGCAAAAATACAATCATCACCAACACGACAGTCGTGTGCCACATGCACGTTAACCATAAACAGATTACGGCTACCCACGCGAGTGAGACTTTCATCTTGGCTGGTGCCGCGATGAAAAGTGCAAGACTCACGGATCACGTTATCGTCGCCAATTTCTAGCCGAGTTAGCTCACCGGCGTACTTTTTATCTTGGCAGTCTTCCCCTATCGAGCAAAACTGAAAAATATGATTACGCTCACCGATGCGAGTTGGCCCTTTAATTACCACATGAGAGCCAATCCAGCAGTTATCACCAATTTCAACGTCGGCACCAATTAACGTCCAGGGGCCAATTTCGACCCCTTTACCTATTTTGGCATCCGGATGAACAATGGCGGTTTCATGGATCTTTGCACTTTGTTCAGTCACTCTCACCCCCCGCGTTTGGCACACATCAGTTCAGCAGTACACACCACTTCACCGTCTACGGTAGCCACACCGGTAAACTTGGCGATGCCACGGCGCTCTTTAAGAAAAACAACATCGAGCACCAGTTGATCTCCTGGTATTACAGGGCGCTTGAAGCGGGCGTTATCAATAGATGCAAAATAGTACAGCTCACCTGGCTTAGGTTTACCTACCATTTTAAACGCCAAAATACCGGTGGCCTGAGCCATGGCTTCTAAAATTAGCACGCCCGGAAATACCGGCTTGCCCGGAAAATGGCCAGTGAACATCGGCTCATTGAAAGACACATTTTTAATGCCTCTCAGGGTCTTACGCTCGGGGCTAATTTCATAATGTGCCACTTTGTCTACCATTAAAAACGGGTAGCGATGCGGCAACAGTTCCAGAATATCCTGGATATCCAACTGATTGTTCTCGGTATTTAGCTCGTCATTCAAAATGTAACCCTACCAAATTGTGCTTAATTTTTTTTGTCTGACTGCTTTTCAAGCTGATGTAATCGCTTGTGCATATCATCGATGCGCATCACTCGTGCCGCCGTTCTACGCCATTCTTTATTTGGCTGCAACGGTATACCGGACGAGTAGATGCCTGGTTCAGTAATGGAGCGCATCACCATGCTCATGCCGGTAATTGTCACTCCATCACAAATTTCTATGTGGCCGTTAATCACCACCGCACCACCAATAATACAATATTTACCCAGTTTTAGACTACCCGCCATTACGGTACCACCGGCGATGGCACAGCCATAACCAATTTGCACGTTGTGGGCAACTTGGCATTGGTTGTCGATAATCACGTTGTCGGCAATACAGGTATCACCTAAGGCGCCTCGGTCAATTGTAGTGCCCGCGCCAATTTCAACTCGGTTACCAATGACGACCGTGCCCAGCTGCGGAATTTTAACCCATTCGCCTTTGTTATTGGCATAGCCAAAGCCGTCACTGCCAATTACGGTTCCCGATTGTACCAGACAGTCATCCCCGAGGGTGACTCTATGATAAATGCTGACATTGCCCCATAGCCGAGTGCGCGCACCCAGTTTAGCGCCCTTGCCTATCACGCAACCTGGGCCAATCACTACGCCATCACCCAGCTCTACGCCCGACTCAATAACGGTATTGGCACCAATCGCCACTCCTTGCCCCAAAACGGCGTCTTCGGCAATCACCGCACTTGGGTGAATATCAACCGCAGGTGCGGGCGTGGTATCCAGTGCTTGGGCTGCCAGCGCAAAACCAAGATAAGGGTCATCCATTATCAAGCAAGAAACCGGACACAAAGCCGCGTCGGCCGCCTTAACGATCACAGCCCCCGCATGAGTAGCCTCAAGCAGATGATGATATTTTTCGTCCGACAAAAAAGCCACTTCATCTGCGCCGGCCTTGTCTAGGGTGTTTACGCGGCGAATAACAACACTTGCATTACCCTTAAATTCAGCATTCAGGCGCTGTGCCAATTCTTGTAACGTGATAGTCATAACCAAGGCTCTTACTTGCTCACTCGACTGATCACCTGCTGGGTGATGTCGAGGCTAGGTGAAACATGAATAACGGCGCCGCGCTCAACTACCAAGTCGATACCTTGTGACTGGGTAATGCTGGTAACGGCACTTTGAATACTTTTTAACATTTTTTGACGTTCTTCGTGCTCACGACGCGCCTGATCTTCTTCTAGCTTACGACGCTTTTGCACATAAGAGCCCTGCATGTCGTTAAGCTTTTTTTGCGCATCGGCTTTTTGCTGATCGTTCATAAATGCCATGTCTTTTTGCTGCTTTTCAATAAAGCTGCGGCCATCGGCTTCCATCTTTTGTACTTCTTTAACGCGACTAGAAAATTCGCCTTTCAGCTTGTTAGCCACCTGTTCGCGCTGGGGCATTTTTTGAAATACCAATGCCGTGTCCACCACCGCCACCTTGGTACTTTGCGCATACGCCGCACCCGCGCTCAACATCAGCGCCAACACACCGGCTATTTTAATTATCTGTTTCAAAGTTATCTCCTTTAAATAAAGCTGGAAGCTAGAAGCCGTAAGCTTGAAGCTTCAACAAAAACAAACCTAAAACCTATATCTGCCACGGAATACACGGAACCCACGGAAAAATAGTGATCAGATCTGAAAAATATTTTGATGGGTAAGATCTAACCCTATAACCTTACCGCTGCTGTCCTTGCCCTTACCCATAAAATCCCTTGTCACTTTTCGCCCTTATCCCAGCTTAATTTTTCCGTATTCTTCCGTGGGTTCCGTGGCAAAAATTCTTAGCACTTAGCTCTTCTCCTATATCTGCCACGGAATACACGGAACCCACGGAAAAATAGTGATCAGATCTGAAACAAAGCCTTAAGCTACCAGCGGTAAGCCATAAGCTAAGTTCAACGACCAAACCATCCTGCTCCGCAGGACCAGCAGCTAAAGCGCTGGGCTACAAGGTTCGGTGTTTATCTTAGCTGAACGCTTACGGCTTAAAGCTGCCCGAAGGGCTCGCCCTTATCCCAACTTAATTTTTCCGTGTTCTTCCGTGGGTTCCGTGGCAAAAATTCTTAGCACTTAGCTCTTCTCCTATATCTGCCACGGAATACACGGAACCCACGGAAAAATAGTGATCAGATCTGAAACAACGAAGCCTTAAGCTATCAGCGGTAAGCCATAAGCTAAGTTCAACGACCAAACCATCCTACTCCGCAGGACCAGCAGCTAAAGCGCTGGGCTACAAGGTTCGGTGTTTATCTTAGCTGAACGCTTACAGCGTACAGCTGCCCGAAGGGCTCACCCTTATCCCAGCTTAATTTTTCCGTGTTCTTCCGTGGGTTCCGTGGCAAAAATTCTTAGCACTTAGCTCTTCTTGGCGCTGAGAGCTGGGCGCCGGGCGCTATCTTTAGAACGTTCTACCGATGTTGAAGTTGAATATTTCGGTACGGTCGCCTTCTACATCTTTTAGTGGCGCTGCGAGTGAGAACACTAATGGGCCCAGCGGTGACAACCACTGCATGCTGACACCTGCCGAAGCGCGGAAGTTAGACGGATCGCCATAGTCGTAGATTAAGTCACAGTTACTATCGCCAGCATTACTACCACAGCCGTCGTATTCACCCGAGTAGTTAGTATTCCAAACCGTGCCCACATCTACAAACACGCTGGTGCGTAACGAGCGCTGCAAATCTTCACCGGCAAACGGCGTCGGCACTATTAGCTCGGCCGAGGCGGCAATAAGCGCGTTACCGCCAATGGTGCTGTCGTCTCCACGTAAATCACCATTAGCGTCTTTGTATACCGCTCTTGGGCCTACCGAGTTGCTCTTAAAACCACGCAAGGTGTTAAAGCCACCCGCATAGTAGTTTTCAAAAAACGGGAGTCGTTGATCACCTGAACCCGCCTCACCGTAGCCGTCACCGTAAGAGGCGCGAAACTTACCTGCCAACACCCAATTGTGCTCGCGGTCGATTGGGAAGTAATGGGCATCATCAAAACTGGCTTTGTAATACTGCAAATCTGAGCCCGGCACCGTCACTTTAAGCGACAGATTTTGACGGTCACCTGCCGTGGCAAAATACCCGCGATTCAGCGTATTACGAGTCCAACCGGCGGTTAGGTCAAACGTGTCAAAACTAATTTCATCCGCACCAGCCACTTTATCGCTATGCAGCTTCCAAAAATCATTCAGCTGCTCATAACTGTCGCTAGGTTTACCTAAGGTGTTGTGTTCGTAACCCACACTAAAGTTCAGTCGATTATCTTCGTTAACGGGGAAGCCACTGAGTGCTCGCACACCGTATAAGGTGCTGTCGTAGTCGGCGATGTTGGCGTCGCGGGCATCAAACTCACGGTAATAAACACGCCCGCCCAAGCTCACACCATCAACGGTAAAGTAGGGATCGGTAAAGTCTAGCGACACGTCTTTAGAGTAGTCGTTCATTTGTGAGTTAATGCCCACCCGATTACCCGTGCCCAAGAAGTTTTCTTGTTGCAGGCCGGCCTGAATACTAAAGCCCGAGTCGGTACCAAAACCAATACCAAAGTTAATGGAGCCTGCAGGTTGCTCTTTTACGCTGACGTCTAAATCCACCAAGTCGGCTTCGCCCGGCACACGGCGAGTGTCAACTTCAACGGTGTCGAAATACCCCAAGCGGTTTAAGCGGGTGCGAGACTGTTCAATGTCTTCACTGGACAGGCTTGCCCCTTCCATTTGGCGCATCTCGCGGCGTAGCACTTCGTCTTTAGTGATGATATTGCCGCTAAAGTTAATGCGACGTACATACACTCGGCTACCCGGATCGATGTTCACCACCATCTCTACTTTTTTGCTGGTTTCGTCTATTTGCGGAAAGGTCGAAATTTTAGGGTAGGCATAACCGAAGCGGCCCAAAAACTTAGACAGCACCTCTTCCATGTGCGCCACGTCGGCGGCGGAGTAAAGGTCGCCGACTTGTAATGGAACTAACGCTTTTAACTCAGACTCACGGTCCACCAAGTTACCGCGCAAATTCACGTCCGACACGGTATAACGATCGCCTTCGCTTACGTTGAGGGTGATATATACACCTTCTTTGTTCGGCGACATTGCGACCTGAGTAGAGCTAATTTCGGCTTTTAAGTAGCCGCGGTCACGGTAGTAAGAGCGCAGGGTTTCAATATCACCCGCCAGCTTCTGCTTTTGGTAGCGCTTATCGCCCATAATATTCCACCAAGGCACACTGTCCGACAGCTCTAGCTGCGACAATAACTGCTTTTCGCTAAATGCCTTGTTGCCCACTATGTTGATCTGCTTAATTTCGGCAGCCGCACCTTCCACAAACTCAAACTTCAAATCCACCCGATTACGCGGCAACGGCGTTAATACCGCCTTCACGTTAGCTGAGTATTTACCCACCCCGTAATAGAAGTCTTCTAAGCCTTTTTCAAGGGAACTTAAGGTAGTGCGATCCAGTGGCTCACCCACTCGCACGCCGGCACCTTCTAAGCTTTTTTGTAGCTGATCTTCTTTAAGTTCTTTATTACCGCTAAAGCTAATGCCAGCAATGGTTGGCCGCTCGGTAACTTGCACCACTAAAATGCCGTTGTCGCGCAGCAGCTGTACGTTTTCGAAGTTACCCGACGCATACAGGCTTTTAATGGCTTGGCCTAAGCGTGCGGCATCCAATTCTTCGCCAACCCGCACCGGCAAGCTCAGCAAAGTGGCACCCAAGGTGACACGCTGCAAACCATTAACTTGAATGTCTTGTACTACAAAAGGAGCCATACTGCCCTGAGCATGGGCCAGCATGCTAGCACTAAGCAAGCAAGTGGCGACAAGTGTGTTGGTCAAGACCGTTTTGGCCGGCCTTTTCTTCATTGCCTGTTTTTTCACTAGCATGGTCTGACTTTATCCTTGTAAGTAATTTCGTAAACTCATTAAGCGCCCGGCGCCCAGCACCACGCGCCCAGCTAAAACATCAAATCACACAATACCAAAACATATATCTGCCACGGAATACACGGAAGAACACGGAAAAATAGAGATTAAATCTAAAACAAAGCTTTAAGCTATCAGCTGTAAGCCATAAGTTAAGTTCAACGACCAAACCATCCTGCTCCGCAGGACCTGCAGCTAAAGCGCAGGGCTACAAGAGCCGGTGTTTGTCTTCGCTGATAGCTTACGGCTTAAAGCTTACCGCTGCCCGAAGGGCTCTCCCTTATCCCATGTTAATTTTTCCGTGCGTTCCGTGTTCTTCCGTGGCAAAAAATTATTTAGCCCTTTCTCTTCCTTGGCGCTGGGAGCTGGGCGCCGGGCGCTATCTCTTGCCCTTACCAATAAATATCTTGGTACTTTTCGCACTTATCCCATGTTAATTTTTCCGTGCGTTCCGTGTTCTTCCGTAGCAAAAAATTGTTTAGCCCTTTCTCTTCCTTGGCGCTGGGAGCTGGGCGCCGGGCGCTATCTCTTGCCCTTACCAATAAATATCTTGGTACTTTTCGCCCTTATCCCATGTTAATTTTTCCGTGCGTTCCGTGTTCTTCCGTGGCAAAAAATTATTTAGCCCTTTCTCTTCCTTGGCGCTGGGAGCTGGGCGCCGGGCGCTATCTCTTTCTTTATAGCCGGGCAAAATCGTTAAACAGTGCTAAGCCCATTAGCATCATCAATAAGGCGGCGCCGATTTTAAAACCGACTTCTTGTATTTTTTCTGGCACCGGTCGCCCGGTGACGGCTTCAATCACATAAAACAGCAAGTGTCCGCCGTCTAATACCGGCAGTGGCAATAGGTTAATAATGCCTAAGTTGACACTCACCAGCGCCATAAACCCTAAAAAGTAGACTAAGCCATATTCGGCGGTGGCTCCCGCGCCCTTGGCAATAGAAATGGGGCCACTTAAATTATCAACTGACACCACGCCCGTCACCAACTTACCCAACATTTGAAAGGTAAGCACGGTTAAATCCCAGGTGCGGCTCATGCCGGCACCAATGGCCGCTAACGGTCCATAACGCAGATCGAAGCGATATTCGTCGGCCACCGGCAGCACTTGTGGGGCTAGTCCTGCATAGCCAATTACTCGGTCTGTGCTTTCATGACGCGCGGGGGTCAGCAACATGCTTTGTGTCTGACCATTGCGCAGCACTGCAAGTTCCATTTCAATTTCAGGTGATGCTTGCACCTTATTTACCAGATCTCGCCAATCGGTTAGTGTTTCGCCATTTATGGCCTGCAACACGTCGCCGGTTTTAACGCCTGCGGCACTGGCGGGGCCATTCTCCACCACCTGTGCGACGGTGAGCGTTAATGCCGGCCCCACTGGCACCAAACCTAGAGCGCTAATGGGCGATTGTTCATCGGGATTAAACTGCCAATTCGCTAATGCAATGCTCGCTTCAGTTTTTTGACCGCGGTTATCTTGTACTGAAAATTCAGTCGCGTCGTCACCAATGCGTGCTATTAGTGCAAAGTTAACGTCTTCCCACGTGCGCACTGTTTTGCCGTCAATGGCCAGTATTTCCATGCCCGGCAGTAAGCCCGCTTCTGCTGCAGGCGACGACTGGGTGACGTCATTTAATACCGGTTTAACCGCCGGTACGCCAATTAAAAACATCAACCAGAAGGCAAAAATGGCAAACACAAAGTTTGCCATGGGGCCGGCCACTACAATGGCCATTCTCGCCCATACCGACTTATGATTAAATGCTTGGTCTTTAAGCGCCTCGGGCACCTCGTCTACGCGGCCGTCCAGCATTTTCACATAGCCACCCAGCGGGATCATCGCCAGCACATATTCGGTGCCGTCTTTACCCATGCGCCGCCAAATGGCCTTACCAAAACCAATAGAAAAGCGTTCTACTTTAACGCCGTTGCGCCGAGCTACCCAAAAGTGGCCGTATTCGTGCACTGCCACTAATATACCCAGCGCCACAATAAACGCGCCTAGGTTCCATAATATGCCGCCCATTACCGCTTCCTTATTTCTGCTGCGGCACACGTTCGTGCCTTATTATCCTGCGCTATTATGTCATCTAAATTGCACACTGCCGTGCTACCCAGTTGTTGCATCACCGCCTCGTTCACCTCGGCAATGGCCATAAAGCTCAAATTACCGGCTAAAAACGCCGATACCGCTACTTCATTAGCGGCATTTAATGCGGTAGTCGCCCCTTGACCACTGGCGCAAGCGTCTATGGCCAGTTGCAAACAAGGGTAACGCGCCATGTCTGGCGCCATAAAACTTAAATCTCCTAGCGCACAAAAATCGAGCGGTGCCACACCCGAGGCAATACGTGCCGGATACGCCAAGGCATGGGTAATGGGGGTCATCATATCTGGCTGGCCCAATTGCGCCAATACCGAGCCGTCGGAATACTGCACCATAGAGTGAATAACCGACTGCGGATGCACCAGCACCTGCAACTGCTCGGGGGTGGCATTAAACAACCAGCGCGCTTCTATATACTCCAGCCCCTTGTTCATCATGGTGGCCGAGTCGACGGAAATTTTTGGTCCCATGCTCCAGTTAGGATGCGCGATGGCTTGCGCCGGTGTTACCGTAGCCAGCTGCTCGATGGGCGTATAACGAAACGGTCCGCCAGAGCCGGTCAGTAAAATTTTACTCACTCCGGCATCATGCAAGCTACCGCGCCCCGGGTTTTGTTGTAACGTAGTCGGCAGGCACTGAAAAATAGCATTATGCTCGCTGTCTATTGGCAGTAACTCGGCGCCGTGGCGGTGCACTTTATCAATAAACAACTCACCACTCATCACCAGCGCTTCTTTATTGGCCAGCAATACCCGTTTGCCCGCCTCTACTGCCGCCAGCGTAGATAACAAACCCGCCGCCCCGACAATAGCCGCCATTACGGTGGTTACTTCCGCGTCGCGCGCTACTTCACACAGCGCTTGCGCCCCGCTAAGCACTTGCGTACGACACGAGGTTTGCGCTAATTGGCGACGTAATTCTTTTGCGGCCAAATTATCGGTCATCACCGCAAAGCGCGGAGCAAACTCCACACAATCGGCCAGCATGCGCACCACATTGCTATTGGCACTTAAGGCAAACAACGAAAATTGCTCTGGGTGCTGGCGCACCACCGCGAGTGTACTTTGGCCAATAGAGCCAGAAGCACCGAGTATGGTAAGAGTTTGCATCATCTCTCTCCTCCCACTAAACACAAGGTTGGGCATTTGGCGGCAGAGGCGAGTGCTCGTAAGCAAACCTTCTGTGCCAGGGACGGCACAGCAGAGCCGATATGGGGCAGCTTGCTGCCGAGACCGCGCAGGACAATGGACCGAACATCCAGTGAATGTTCGCAGCCATTGCCCTGCGTCGGTGGCCTTAACACACGGCGAGTTTGCGCTCGAGCTTCGCCTCTGCCGTTAAATCTAACTCGAAGATTTTTCAGCATCATCCTAACAACCACACCACAACCACAAACACCGGCAAGGCCGCCGTCAAACTATCAATTCGGTCCATAATGCCGCCGTGGCCCGGCAAAATACTCCCCGAGTCTTTAAGGCCCGCATCACGCTTAAACATACTTTCGGTTAGATCACCCAGCACAGACGCAAACACCGCCACAACAGAGGCCACCAACAACACCATGCTGTGGTGCGACGATAAACTTAAACTTTGCGTAACAACCAACGCCAATACAGTCGAGGCTGCCAAGCCGCCCAACATGCCCTCTATGGTTTTACCTGGGCTTACATTTGGGCACAGCTTGCGCTTACCAAAAGCTTTGCCGGCAAAGTAGGCGCCGGTATCTGCGGCCCACACCAGTGACATCACAAACAACAACAACCAAGCGCCATAATGCGCATCTTGTTCATACTGATAACTGCGCAGCGCCAGTAGCGCCCAGTAAAATGGCACCAGCGTAAACAAGGCACACAAGGCCTTTACGCCCGGCTGTTCCCGCCACAAGGCCGCACTACGAGGAAAGCGAATCACCATGCCCAGTGCCACTAACCACCACACCGCACCTAGCCCTAACAGCCACATTACCGGCTCGTGTAAACCCGCGGCTAAGGTGGCTTGCGATGCGCTATCGGTCCACAGGTGATTAATGGGCAAAAAGCCCATTAGCCCAATTAACACTAACGCCAGCGACACCATAAACACACTGGCTTTTTCTGCATCTATAAAACGCCCCCACTCCCGTGCCGCCAACAAATACACGCCACCGGCAAACAACGCAAAGTACGTAAACGGCAGCAAAAACATCGCTGCTAATACCAAAGGCACCAGGCACAAAGCCGTGATAATTCTAAGTTTTAACAAAGCAAATCCTTAAAAACACAGCTGTAAGCTATAAGCCGTAAGCTGGAAGTTAAAAAACAAACACTCAACACTCAACACTCAACACTCAACACTCAACACTCAACACTCAACACTAAAGCCTATATCTGCCACGGAATCCACGGAACCCACGGAAAAATAGAGATCAAATCTGAAACAAAGCCTTAAGCTATTAGCTGTAAGCCATAAGCTAAGTTCAACGACCAAACCATCCTGCTCCGCAGGACCGCCAAATAAATGGGCGGACTTAATTTTATCGTCACCCTCGCGAAGGCGGGGGTCCAGTGCCTTTTGTAGGCACCGCGCAGGCTCACAGTGCAGCGCCACAAATCCTGGATTCCCGCCTTCGCGGGAATGACGACAGAACCACACCCAAAATCGGCGAGTGTTGAGTTTTTAGTTATGAATTAAGTGCTTTCACTCACCATTCAACACTCATAACTCAACACTATTCCCGATCTTATCCCATGTTAATTTTTCCGTGCGTTCCGTGTTCTTCCGTTGCAAAAATCTCTAAGAGCTTGATCTGCAACGGACCCCGCAGAAGAACGCGGAACAATAGTGATCAAATCTGAAAATGCATGCTTAATGGTTAAGACCTTACCAATAAAAGTCTTTTGTCTTGGTAATTTCCGTGTTCTTCCGTGTATTCCGTGGCAAAAAATCTTTAATCTCTTTCTTTCAGCTCTCAGCCTTCAACAGAGCTCTAATTTGTTCTCCGGTGCAGCCGAAGCGGCGTTCTCGGCTTACAAAGGCGGCAATCGCATTACTAAACGCGGTCTCGTCAAAGTCGGGCCATAACACCTGTGTAAAATGCAGCTCGGCATACGCTAACTGCCACAACAAAAAATTGCTAATGCGTTGTTCACCACCGGTACGGATCAGTAGATCCATTGGTGCCAAATCCGCCATATTCATTAAACCATTTAAATAATCTTCATCAATATCGCCCGCATTTAGCTCACCGTTGGCCACCTGCTCTGCCGCACGACGGCAGGCCTGAGTAATGTCCCAACGGCCACCATAATTGGCTGCTATATTTAACGTCAGCCCGGTGTTGTTTGCAGTAAGTGCTTCGGCATCGGCTATTTTACGCTGCAAATGAGCACTAAAGCCCGATCGAGCACCAATAACTTGCAAGCGAATATTATTGCGATGCAGCTTCTTAACTTCTGAGCCCAGCACGGCAATAAACAAGCTCATTAACGCACTCACTTCATCTTCGGGGCGGCGCCAGTTTTCACTAGAGAAAGCAAATAATGTGAGTGCTTCTAATTTTAATTGATGAGCAAAGCTCACCGCCGCTCGCACCGACTTAACGCCGGCCTTATGACCACTTACCCGCAACTTACCGCGCAATTTTGCCCAACGGCCGTTACCATCCATGATGATAGCCACATGGCGAGGGAGTGTAGAATGTTCAAATGATGCCATTGATTCTGTCGTTGGCATTTAAGTGCTCCTGCGCAAAGAAAAACGCCGCGCAGACAGCTGCACGGCGTTGGTCACTATACCCGATGTAACTATCAGATTTCCATTAACTCTTTCTCTTTGGCAGTCAGTGCTTCGTCTACCAGTTTAATGCAAGCATCAGTGAGCTTCTGAATATCGTCGTGGGCACGGCGATCATCATCTTCCGAAATTTCTTTCTCTTTTAGCAGCGCTTTAAAGTCGCCGTTGGCATCGCGACGAATGTTACGAATAGCCACTCGGCCCTGCTCTGCTTCGTTGCGCACTACTTTGATCAGGTCTTTACGACGCTCTTCGGTTAATGAAGGCAGCGGAATACGGATCATAGTACCGGTGCTAGACGGGTTCAGGCCTAGGTCTGAACTCATAATCGCCTTTTCTACCGCTTTGATCATAGTGCTATCAAATACGGTAACGGCCAAAGTACGAGAATCTTCGGTAGTAATATTACCGACCTGCTTCAGCGGAGTAGCAGCACCGTAGTAGTCTACAAAAATGGTGTCTAGCAAGCTTGGGTGAGCACGACCAGTACGCACTTTGTTCATCTGACCTTTTAGTGACTCAAGGCTTTTTTCCATCCGCTCTTTGGCGTCAGTTACAATTTCGTTAATCACGGTTTATTCCTTAGTTATCAGCGCTAAGTAAAGTTAAAACATAAAACCTATATCTGCCACGGAATCCACGGAACCCACGGAAAAATAGAGATAAAATCTAAAAAAATTTTAATGGGTAAGTTCTAAGTAATTTCTCATAACTGATATGAATTATGAGGCTGGCTTGCCTTTATCGTCACCCTCGCGAAGGCGGGGGTCCAGTGCCCTTTGCTGGCGTCCCGCTGGCTGACCGTTCTGCGTCACAAATCCTAGATTCCCGCCTTCGCGGGAATGACGGTAGAACCACTATTGTTATGCGGCATTACTTAGAGGACAGCAGATCCTTTATCTTGAACTTACTCATAGAATCTCTTGTCACTTTTCGCCCTTATCTCATGTTAATTTTTCCGTGTTCTTCCGTGTATTCCGTGGCAAAAAAATCTTTAATCTCTTTCTTTTAGCTTAAAGCTTACAGCTTACGGCTTATTAACGTGCCTTCGCTTTCGCCCATTACTGCGCGGCGTAGTGCGCCGGGCTTGTTCATGTTGAACACCCGAATTGGCATATTATGATCTCGCGCCAGGGTAAAGGCGGCCAAGTCCATCACTTTTAGTTCTTTGTTAAGCACATCGTCGTAATCAAGGTGGTTATATAGCTCGGCATCCGGATTTTTCATTGGATCTTCGCTGTACACACCATCCACCTTAGTGGCCTTTAATACTACGTCGGCTTCAATTTCAATGCCACGCAAACAGGCGGCAGAATCGGTGGTAAAAAACGGATTACCGGTGCCGGCAGAAAATATCACCACTCGGCCTTTGCGCAACATACTAATGGCATTTGCCCAATTATAAGCGTCGCACACGCCTTCTAGCGTAATGGCAGACATTAGACGGGCATTCACATAAGCACGGTGCAAGGCATCGCGCATTGCCAAGCCGTTCATCACGGTCGCCAACATACCCATGTGGTCGCCCACCACGCGGTTCATTCCCGCTTCGGCTAGGCCTGCACCACGAAACAGGTTACCACCGCCGATGACAACGCCAACTTGCACGCCCAGCTCAGCCAGTTCTTTAATCTCTTGCGCCATACGTTCTAACACAGCGGGATCAATACCAAAGCCTTCTTCTCCTTGCAGCGCTTCGCCGCTTAGTTTAAGAAGAATGCGTCTGTATGCGGGTTTAGGGTTGGTGCTCATGCTTTCTATTCCTAGTTATAGAAAAACCGCGACAGAAGTCGCGGTCTTAGTAGCATTTAAACTGCTAAATTTATGCCTTAGAAGCGGCGATTTGTGCTTGAACTTCAGCAGCAAAATCTTCTTCTGCACGCTCAATACCTTCACCCACTTCAAAGCGGACAAAGCTGATAGCGTCGGCGTTGGCTTGCTTTAAGCGATCGGCCACGGTAATAGCAGGATCTTTAATGAACGGCTGACCAGTCAGAGAAATCTCACCGGTGAACTTCTTCATACGACCTTCAACCATTTTCTCAGCAATTTCTTTTGGCTTGCCAGAGTTAATAGCGATGTCTACCTGAATTTCGCGCTCTTTAGCAACGACTTCTTCAGACACATCTTCAGGCTTAACGAACTGTGGGCTAGAAGCAGCAACGTGCATAGCAACGTCTTTAACTACTTCTTCATCACCGCCTTTCAGGTTGGCGATAACGCCAATGCGCGTGCCGTGCAAGTAAGTAGTTAGGTTGTCACCTTCTACCAACTCAATGCGGCGCAGACTCATGTTCTCACCAATTTTGGCAATCAGGTTAGTCAACGCAACTTCAATGCTTTCGCCGTTTTCATACTCGGCCGCTTTTAAAGCGTCCAGGTCATTGATTTTGTTAGCCAGAGCAATGTCGGCTACCTTGTCACCAAAGGCACAAAAGCTTGCATCTTTAGCTACAAAGTCAGTTTCGCTGTTCAGCTCAATCATTACAGCTGTGTTGCCAGACTGGCGCATCAGGATCACACCTTCAGCAGCAATACGGCCGGCTTTTTTAGCGGCTTTTGCTTGACCAGACTTACGCATTTCTTCAATCGCCAGCTCAATGTCACCACTGGCTTCGGTTAATGCTTTTTTACAATCCATCATGCCAGCGCCAGTGCGCTCGCGCAGTTCTTTTACCATGGCCGCGGTAATAGTTGCCATATTTAATATCCTCAATCTTAGTCCACAAGAAAACAGGGGCACTTGGCCCCTGTTAATCCATTACTTTCGTATGGTTAATAACGGCATAAGCCTAAGCTTTTGCTCTATTACTCTTCTACGACGTAGTTGTCTTCGGCTTGCACGGCCAAGTCTTGTGCACGAGCAGCAATCACAGAGTCAGCAGCAGCGTTCAGGTATAACTGAACGGCACGGATGGCGTCATCGTTACCTGGAATGATGTAATCGATGTTGTCCGGATTAGAGTTGGTGTCCACAATTGATACTACAGGAATGCCAAGGTTGTTGGCTTCTTTAATAGCAATGTGCTCGTGGTCAGCGTCTACTACAAACAGTACGTCTGGCAGACCGCCCATGTTTTTAATACCACCCAGTGACTTCTCCAGCTTTTCCATTTCGCGAGTACGCATCAGCGCCTCTTTCTTGGTCAGCTTGTCGAAGGTACCGTCTGCAGACTGGATTTCCAGCTCTTTCAAACGACTGATAGACTGACGAACAGTCTTCCAGTTAGTCAGCATGCCACCTAACCAGCGGTGGTTAACATAGAACTGATCGCATTTGGTAGCGGCTTCTTTAACGGCTTCAGACGCTGCGCGCTTAGTACCAACAAACAGGATTTTACCTTTCTTAGAAGCAACGCTGCCCATGTAGTTCAACGCGTTGTTGAACATAGGAACGGTTTTTTCTAAGTTGATAATGTGAACTCGGTTGCTGGCGCCAAAAATAAACGGCTTCATCTTAGGGTTCCAGTAACGAGTCTGGTGACCAAAGTGAACGCCGGCTTTCAGCATGTCGCGCATAGATACTTGTGCCATGATTTCCTCAAATAAGTGTATTGGGTTAGGCCTCCACACATCCCATGTCTCCAACTCCGAAGAGCACCCTAGAGCATGTGCCGATGTGTGTGTGTATTAAAAAGGTGAATTTACGTAATACCAAGCTGTAAGCTGTAAGCGATAAGCCGTAAGCAAAACAAAATCAGAACTACGGCGCGCTTTATACCACGAAACAGACCTAAAACACCAGTGAAATTTGTAAACAAAGCGCCCTGCGCCCAGCACCAAGAGCCGAGGTAAATGAACGCTTGCTCTCGCATTTCAACCCAGGCAGAACCCTTTAGGTCACAACACAAAACTAAGGACTTTTTCGCCACGGAATACACGGAAAAATAGAGATCAGATCTGAAAGAGCTCTTTAATGGTAAGAACTGAGATTAGACCGAAGCAAAAGTGACAGGCGAAACAGAGACTGAATATGTAGGCTAGTTTGGCTGTTGTCCCTTATGCCGTCATACCGGGCTCGCCCCGGTATCTCGCCATTAAAGATTAAAAGCTTTTTTTGCCACGGAATACACGGAAGAACACGGAACAATAGAGATCAGATCTGAAAAGATAATTTATGGGTAAGGTCAAGCCCATGCCATCTTACCGGGGCTACCAGAACGGTGTCTATCTTTAACTTACGGCGTAAAGCTGCGGCCGGGATGCTTGCTCTTACCCCAATAAGATCCCTTCGCTTTTTTAGCTCTTACCCCAATAGAGTTTTTTTGGAACTTTTCGTTCTTATCTCAGCTTAATTTTTCCGTGCGTTCCGTGTTCTTCCGTGGCAAAAAATCCTTAGCCCTTCAAGCCCCTCGCAACGGAATCCACGGAACCCGCAGAAAAATAGAGATAAAATCTGAAACAAAGCCTTAAGCTATCAGCGGTAAGCCATAAGCTAAGTTCAACGACCACCAAACCATCCTGCTCCGCAGGACCAGCAGCTAAAGCGCTGGGCTACAAAGTTCGGTTCGGTGCTTATCTTCGCTAATAGCTTACGGCTTAAAGCTTACCGCTGCCCGAAGGGCTCACCCTTGTCTCATGTTAATTTTTCCGTGTATTCCGTGGCAAAAAAATCTTTAATTTTTAGCCCTTTATTTAGCTGGGTGCTCGGCGCTGGGCGCTGGGCGCTTTACCCTTCACCACTATAGCGTTACAATTTTCGGCCTGATGGCGGCAATACTGCCCGTTATCGATCCTATTCAATAGCCGCCCCGCGCTATAACAACGCATTACTAACCGGGCGCCAACCCACAGAGACAAGATTCAATGAGCAACATCGTCATAAAAACCCCGGAAGAAATGGAAAAAATGCGCGTAGCTGGCCGCTTGGCCGCCGATGTACTAGAAATGATCGAGCCCCATGTACAAGTCGGTGTTACCACCGAACAGCTTAATCAAATCTGCCACGACTTTATCGTGAACGAACAGCAAGCCATTCCTGCGCCGCTGAACTATCACGGTTTTCCCAAGTCTATTTGTACCTCAGTAAACCACGTCATTTGCCACGGCATTCCGGGAGACAAAAAGCTCAAGGACGGCGACATCATCAATATCGACATTACCGTGATCAAGGATGGCTACCACGGTGATTCATCAAAAATGTTTATGGTTGGCAAGCCCAGCATCATGGCCGATCGCCTGTGCCGCGTAACACTAGAATGCCTAGAAATCGGTATTAAGCTGGTGAAGCCAGGTGCTCACTTAGGTGACATTGGCGAAGCCATTCAAAAGCATGCCGAAGCCCATAGCTACTCAGTAGTACGTGAATATTGCGGCCACGGCATTGGTGCCGAATTTCACGAAGAGCCACAAGTATTGCACTACGGCAAAGCCGGCACCGGCGAAGTGTTAGCAGCAGGCATGTGCTTCACCATAGAGCCCATGATCAACGTCGGCAAACGCCACAGCAAAATGCTCAACGACGGCTGGACTGTAATCACCAAAGACCGCAGCCTAACCGCCCAATACGAGCACACATTGTTAGTGACCGAAGACGGCTGCGAAATACTTACCCTGCGTAAAGACGACACCCTACCGCGCTTTATTAAAGCTTAAAGCGGTAAGCTGGAAGTTGAAACAAAAACACCGAGCCTGTTCCTAGGCTCGGTGTTTTTGTTTGCTGTCATATTGGTACTGAATCTTCGTCATGCTGAACTTGATTCAGTATGACGAAGCCCCGGTATCTTTGTTTCGCTAGGCGCCGGGCGCTCTGTTTTTCCCTTACCAATCAAAAACACGTTTCGCCCTTTCTTGTCTTAATTTTTCTGTGGGTTCCGTGGATTCCGTGGCAAATGATTTTTAGTATCTTTGCTCTTATCTTTAGGTTGGAGCTCGGCGCCGACGCTGCGTTTTTCATATGCCCTTAATGTGCCCCACAGCACGGCCAACCAAAACGCATACACCATCACGCCGCTGTTATGGCCAAAAAACACCTGCGACAAACCAAAATCCATAAAAGCGACCGGTAAAATAGCCCCCGCAGTAGCGAGCGCACGCAGCTCCAAATTAGACTCGGTCAAGCGCCGAGCAAACAATCGTAATGGCACCAGATACAGCGCCAACAAAGACAGTAACCCCAAAATGCCGCGACGGGCAAAATTATCGAGATACTCATTATGGGCATGATGATCAGCCGCAAACTGTATCACTTCGCCTTTATCCACCAGCGCCTGCATACCAATCTGATAACCCTCCCAGCCCCAACCCGTCAGTGGCTTTTCGGCAATCAAGATCAAAGCGCCTTGCCACATCTCAAACCGCGCTCCTAAAGAAGTGGTTTGACTTTGCCCACTAATATACAAGTCAATATCGGTAAAGGCCCGATGCACTCGCGACTGCACACCGGTTTGCGGCACAACATACACCAAGGCAACCAGAGCCAATAGCCCTGCCATTATGCCTAGCCGTAGCTTAACCGCCAGCAAGTTGCCATAGGCGCGATAGAGCACTAAAAAAACAAACGGCAACCCTATCCAGCCACCGCGAGTACCGGAGAGCAAAGATCCCAGCACACCAAATACCGCCCCCAACAACAATAATACTACCCAGCGCTTGGAGTTAGGTTGTACAGCAGCCCAACCCAAGCCGGCTAAGCAGAATAGGCCAAACAACATGCTGATGTTGCCAAACTGGATCACATAAGTGTAACCGGTTGCCCTATCTACGCCCAAAACCAGCTTTTGCCAAATGGCCCAACTGCCGGTAAGCACAGAGCCGACTGCCAGGCCGCTCCACAACCAGCTCAGCTTTGGTGGATAGGCAAATACAAACAACAACACCGGCACGGCAAACAAAAAGCGACTGGGCCTGTCATAAGTCCGAGAGCCGGCACCTTCCCACATCAACTGAGCAAGAAACAACAAGCTATAACCGGCAATCACCGCCATTAGCCATTTATCTTCAGCCTGCAAGTTCAATACTGGGCGGCGCCACAGCAAAGTCACACTAGCCAACAAAAGCAATGCCGGCCCTATGGTGTAACCACTGTCTACCACCAGCGCCAACGCCCCCATCAAGGATACCGCTAAGCTGGTAAAGAGACGTTTACCAGCAACTTGCGAATGCTGTGATGTTAATGTTGAATGTTGAATGGAAAGCCCCACTTGCTATACCCTATATTTAATTTTCAATGATGGATGTTTAACGAAACTCGATTTTACCAAACAATGCGATAGGTTCAGATTTTACTTCACACTTCACTGTAAAGTGTACTCCGCACAATATTTTAATAGGCATTTTTATTGATAAAACCTTTAAGCACAGTTGCCAAAATAATCCGCAGATCCAGCCACAGGCTCCAATTGTCTATATACCAGAGATCATGCTCTACCCGCCGTTCCATTTTTTCGATGGTGTCAGTTTCGCCGCGCAGGCCATTCACTTGCGCCCAACCGGTAATGCCTGGTTTTACCTTATGCCGCTTCATGTAGGACTCAACAAGATCCATATAATGTTCGTTATGAGCCAAAGCGTGGGGCCGGGGTCCAACAATCGACATGCGGCCTTGCAGCACATTATAGAATTGCGGTAGTTCATCCAAAGATGTTCGGCGCAAAAAAGCACCCACCGGTGTAATACGACTATCTGCTTTAGTGGCTTGGGTAACCTGCTTACCTTTTTCCTGGTGTATTTTCATCGACCGAAACTTATACACTTTAAACTTACGCCCATTGGCACCGGTACGATATTGCTTAAACATGACAGGCCCAGAAGAAGTGAGCTTAACTGCAGCGGCAATAATCAGACAAACAGGCGCGATCAACAAACAAATAAACAGGCCAATGGTAATGTCTTCCAGTCTTTTTACCATGCGCGCAACACCGCTCATAGGCGACACACTCAGGTCGATAGAGAAATGCCCCGCCACCTCGCTAACCTTGTGATTAAGCAGTTGCATATCCGAGAAATTAGGAATAAAGCGTACTTCCACCGTGTGATGCCGTAATGCATGGTAGATCGCCCGAATGGACTCGCCCATACCCAGCGGCATACACAGCCACACTTCTTCCGCACCCGACTCACTGATTCGCCGTGTTAGATGCGTCAATTCCTGTTCGCAATATGCCATCTTAAGCCGCGCCACCCCGGCCAGCACATGGCCTTCTTCTGGGGCATTGCGCATGCCCTTGCCTACCGACAGCACACATTGATCCGGCCCCACCAAAAATACCTTTTTGGTGGCCAGCACCTTGAGCCGGGAATGACGCAGCACCTGCTGCGCTACAATACGTACACCACCGGCCATTACAAACGACAGCAGCAACGACATTCCCACCCACAGCCGAGAATAACGATGTGCCACATGAGCAAAATAAATAATAGAAGTTACCACCACCGCCACTAGTAGCCACACCAGTAACAGCCGGAGCAGCAAGGTGGGAATACGCTTGATTCGCCAACGCCGGTAACCGCCAAAAGCGCTGTTGAACACCACCAACAGCAAAGCCATCAGGACCATAACCAGCACGTAACGCTCCGGCAATTGCATATCGCCAAAACGCCACCAGTGAGCCAACACGCAGCTCGCGACCACCACCAGCATATCCACCAGAGGCACCAGCAACTGGGCCGGGTAACGTTCGGTAAGGCCGTTTGTAGTTCGAGACATAATTTACTCTTGGTTTAAATGCGTAAGCAGGCTACCAGCTCGTGTTGAAGTTGTGCAGGTTCAAGCGACAGTTGCAATAACCCACCAGCTAAGGTCGCAGGCTCTTTGCAGAGCCCAACCCAAAGCTGGGCACAGAATATGGATGCTACTTCCTGATTACGGCGACAGCCAGATGCCATAGGCAGATTATCTGGCTTTCATCGTCAATCTTCTTTGATGGGATTACGTGATCAACAAGCCTAACAATGAGTAGTATAAGGCAAGCAGATGTAAAATTAGAAGCCCAGTATTGGAATACTGGTGTAATGTATGTGAGTGGTGCTAACTAAGATACGCTGCACCGCTCACCTTGTGCTCAGCACAATAATCGACTTGACTTTCCCCACTTTTCTCAAAACAGTAATTAACTCTCTCCACCGCGCCTAATTACGATGCTGTCTACTCATAGCTCACCTCATTTATTAAAATAGGTAATCTACGGCATCATAAATAGACTAAACAGGTGCGGATGCGGTGACGCTTACTCAGCGCTCACTGTCCGAGACCGCGATGTCTCGATATAAACAACTGCTTAGTCCAGGGCAAGATCATGAAGAACCCTTATGTAGCAAGGCTTACAGCGAGGTGTAATTTTGAACATAACAGCCCATTTTCACCCTAAACTACGCCATTATTAAAGAAAAATAGACTAATCAAACGATCGCTTTGACGATTAGCTTTTTACTTCAATATTGGCTGTAGCTCTTTCATGCTCAAAACTAGATTCTCACCATGCATGGACTTAGCTTGTTAGATCACCTCGCGATTATTAATGACCTTCGTCAGCAGTGGAAAATAGAGCATAAGCTATCGGATATTTTGTTTCTTTCCATTGTCGCTGTTATTGGTGGAGCGGAAGGCTGGGAAGAAATCCAAGATTTTGGTGTTGATCATTTTGACTGGTTGCAACAGTACAGTGATTTCGACAATGGTATTCCCGTACACGATACCATCGCTCGTGTGATGGGCATGATCTCAGCTAAACAGTTACAAAAGAGCTTTGCTACATGGATGAGAGACTGCCATATAGCGACCGAAGGTGAAGTGATTGCTATCGACGGTAAAACCTTGCGTGGAACTTACGACAAGGGGCGCAGGCAAGGAATGATCCACATGGTGAGTGCCTTTAGTGCCGCTAATCAGGTGGTGCTGGTACAAGTTAAAACGGCAGAGAAAAGTAATGAGATCACCGCCATTCCAAAGCTGCTAGAGCTGCTGAATATCAGAGGTTGCTTGGTCACCATCGATGCAATGGGTTGCCAGAAAGCCATCGCCAAGAAGGTGCTAAATAAAGATGCAGACTACCTGCTGTCGGTCAAAAGCAACCAGCCAAGCCTGGAAGCCGCGTTTGATAATTACTTTAAACCCGACATTCCGCACCTGTTTTAATATTTATTTTCGACGAAGATGCCTACACATTTGCGGAAGATGAGGAAAGTAGCTGTTTTGAAATCAAAGTGTAAAATCGAATTTCGGGATGGTAATGCATGCTCCCCAGCTTCCTTATGTGGGATAAAAACAGCGTAACCGATTATTAATACATGGCACCACTTTAGGTGTCAGCTAAATTCTGTACCCAGTGTCAAAGTTGCGATGTAAATCTCAATTTTAAATCTAAAAATTAGGTGCGGAATGTCGGTTAAACTGTAAACGTCACTGGAACCACACCTAACAAGCCACATTAACCGATGTTAACGTGGCGTCTTAGGGATGAGTTATAAGCGGATAGCCCAGGGCAACAGGTGGTCGACGGACTCGCCATCGGTGAGATGAGGTAATTGTTCAAACAGTGCCGTGAGATAAACACCCGGCGGTACGTTATTGGCTTTGGCGGTTTCAATCAGGCTGTACAGCATGGCACTGGCTTGGGCACCACTGCGACTATTCGAGAACAACCAGTTCTTTCTGCCAATCACGAATGGCTTGATAGCCCGCTCAGCACGGTTGTTATCAATCGCTGCTGCGCCATGTTCAAGATAAACCTGTAGCTTATCCCATTGATTCAAGGTGTAGCCGATGGCTTTACCAATGGCATTTTTGGGCGGCACTTGGTGCAGCGCTTTATCTAGCCACGCTTTAAGTTGTTCCATGATCGAAGCCGACTGGGCTTGGCGAGCAGCGCGCTTGTCCTCTATCGACAGCTGACGAATGGACTTCTCGATACCATACAGCTTTTGTATCAGATTCAGCGCCTGGTCGGCTCGACCGGTTTTGCCCTTGGGTTGCACGGCTTTGGCTTCGATAAACTTCCGACGCGCATGCGCCCAGCAACCGGCTAACATCGCATCGGTACCGTGATAGCCTGCGTAGCCGTCGACTTGCAATAAGCCGTGATAGCCCGCTAAAAAGGTATTGGGATGGATGCCGCCACGGCCATCTTGATAGTCGTACAGCACGATATTGGGCGGTGACGCCGTATTATTCGGTAAGCTCTCGGATTTATCGCCGCCACAGCCATACACCCACATGGTGCATTGCACTTTATCAACGTCGAGTACCTTGACCGGCGTATCGTCAGACCACAGCGCCGGCCGCTCCAGCATCAAGGCGTGCAGCCGCTGATACAGTGGCGTTAACTGCCTGCTGACTCTGATGAGCCAGCGACTCATGGTTTGTCGGTGCAGCTCAATGCCGAAGCTTTTGAATAACGCTTCTTGCCGATACAGCGGTAGCCCAAACTGATATTTAGCGGTAATGATTTGCGACAGTAAGGTCGGGGTGGCGATGCTTTTCGGTAGTATACTGGCTGGAGACGGCGCTATTTTAATCGTGGTGCGTGTGGCCTGTTGTTCGCAGCAACGGCAGCTGTATTTCGGTCGGATATGGCGAATGACTTTAACGGTAGCGGGGATGAACTCCAGCTTCTCGCTGACTTCTTCACCCATCTGATGCAAGTCATGGCCGCAGTCGTCGCAGACCTTGTCTGCACCTGCAATATCGTGCACCACGTCTTCACGCGGCAGCTCAGCACTCAAGCTCGAACGACGGGATTTCTTGCGGATGTAAGTCATGGTTTCATCGGCGGCAACTTCTTCGGCGCTGGGCGTCAGGCACTCCTCGACTTCGTTAAACAACTCGCCTTGGCCGGGGTGACCTTCACTGCTGGCCGCAAAACGCTTCCTCAATGCTAATTGCCACTGCTCAAGCGCGTGGTTATATAACTGCTGAAAACGCTTCGCTTCTCGCTGATGATGGGCACTTTCTTTCTGCACCCGTTCACTTTCCTGTTGATGACGCAAGCTCTCTCGCTGCGATTTTTGCAGCAAGGTTTGCATCTCAAGTAGCTGCTGTTTCAAGCTCTCGATATCATCAGGAATGGCGGTGGCACGGGTTTTTTTCATGGTGCTTATTTTACTATAAACCCGCCGTGAACGCTTTAATATATCAGGCTTTTTTAGTCGTAAATGGCATAGATAATCCTCAATAAACAGCAGTAAATTGCAGCGGCTGATGGCCAGTCATTTTCTGAATATCGAGACCTTCCAGCAACCAATGCCACTGGCGTACTGATAAGGTCAGCACTTCTCCTGACATCGTCTTCGGCCACTTAAATTTGTCTTGCTCCAGCCGTTTGTACCACAGGCAGAAACCGGTCTGGTCCCAATACAGCACCTTGATTTTGTCCCGCTGTCGATTGCAGAACACAAACAACGCGCCGCTGAACGAAGAGAGCTGCATGTGCTCTTCCACGATAACACTGAGCCCGCTAATGCTTTTCCTGAAATCCACCGGCTGTTTATGCAAATAAATGGCGGGCAGCTCCACGAACATCTTCATGCCGACAGAGCCTTTATCAAACCGGCCAACCAGCGCGGCTCTACCGAGAGTGGCAATGCCAGTTCAGTTTGCTGATAACGCAGTGTTAATGAAGGGCTTCCAGGATCTGACATGAAAGCAGCGTGAGAGACAGTCGGCTTTACCGCAATGAAAGCCGCACCATCGAGACTCAATAGCGCTTTACGGCGCTGACTAAAATACGCAGAGCTTATGCTCTGCTCAGCACAAAACTCGACCTGGCTTTGTCCACTTTGCTCAAAGGCGCTAATTAGCTCCCGCCACTGTGCTTCGTTACGATACTGTCGACTCATAGATCACCTCATTTATTAAAATGGGTAATCTACGGTATTAAAAATAGGCTAAACAGGTGCGGATGCTGTGACGCTCTGAGGGATCCCCACATAATTAAACCGTCGCATCGCCATTTCGCCTGATTTTTTTGATAAATAGTGCCGCACCCTTAAGCAGATCTCGCTTCGTGAGGGGATAATCTTTTCGCCTCAGCACTTCCTTGCCAAGGCGAACCAAGGACAACACATTTCTTGACCGCTCCGTGTTCGCTTGGAAGTGTGTGTGCCACTGGGCATTCTGGGCAAACAGGCCAATCCACCACAACAGCAGTTGTAACAGTAAGGCGATAAGCAGCATGATATCGAACCGCTGAGAGCTGCGAGTTCGGCTGTGACGCAAGCCCAATCCGTAAGCCGGACTCTTCAGATCTCGGAAGGTCTCTTCTATCTGCATCCGTTTCTGATACAGCCTCACCAGCTGTATCGGTGCCCACATGCTTTCGGGTAGATTGGTGGCCAAGACCCATGGCTCTTTCGCTGCTCGGCTGTATATGGCTGCATCAGGGTGATGGCTGTTGGTGGTCGTTGAACGCTGATTTTTTCGCCCTTTAAGCTTGCCTCGGTACAGGTAGAGTTCACAGGGTATCGGGTTAGAGCTCGCCAATCGGCACGAGCCAACGAACTTTGCCCTGCTGCTAGCCATCTTGTGCAACGTACTGACTGGCTTCCAATTTTCGGCTATGCGGTCTGCATAGGTGACTCGCCCTCTTACCCGGGAAAGCCAGTACCACCCCTGCTTCTCGACGGCACGGAACCAAGGATTCTTAAAACCGGCATCGGTGACAATCAATAACTTGACTCCAGCCGGCAGCAGCGATGCCAGTTCGTTGAGGAACTGCTGATGAGCCTGGGCCGTATTGTGCTCTTCCAACGTGAAAGTGCGTTCATACAAGGTGACTGAGCGACCCGACAATGCCACTGATGCTCTCAAGACCATCAGTCGTTGTTGCTCCCGAATGTCGGCCCAGTCGACCAAGACGGTGGGCAGCGTGTTTCCCTGACACAGCAGGGCGGCATGCCAGCGATAGATGACCATTCGCTCTTTATGGAGGTGATGATTGCCCAGCAATCGATCCATACGCTTGATGCAGTGCTTGGGTTTGACGCCGTTATCAATATGGCGCCCCATCGCGGTGAGGGTAAGGGTGTCACTGCGAAAGAGCGCCTCACAGGCGGCCATGAGTGTATTAAGGCGTTTGGCATGCAGCTCAGGGCAGCATTGGAGCAGAGCTTGATGTACAATCTTGAATTCGCGCATCTTGTTGAACCCATGTATCTTTTGGTGTTTGGCGATAGCATTAGATCATGTCACAAGGTGCGCGTCACCCCCTAACTCCCTGTTTTAAAATGAAATCATGTGGGGATTCCTCAGTGTGACGCTTACGTTAAACTAGAGATGCTGCAGAGTGATGAAGATGATACTTACAGCACAAAAGAGCAAGGGCATGGTCGAGTAGAAACGAGATTATGCCTGGTTAATGACGACCTCTCAGTGCTCGGTGACCTTGAGTTTGAATGGCCGGAGTTAAAGACGATGGGCATTGTGGCTGCGATACGCCAAGAGAAAGGCCAGCCGGCGACGGACATCTCCATTCGTTACTATATTAGCTCAGCAAAATTAACGTCCAAGCAGCTGCTGGAAGCGAGCAGAGCCCATTGGTCCATCGAATCTCAGCTGCACTGGCGGCTGGATGTTGGGATGAGCGAAGATAACTGTCGGATCCGCCGTGATGAGGCAGGCGAGAACTTTGCTGCGATCCGCCATATCGCATTTAACTTACTGAATTCCGATACTAGTTTTAAAGCCGGCCTTAAACGTAAGCAAAAACGGGCGGGGAGAAATAGTGACTACCTAACGCGAGTCCTTATGGGGCAAGGGGTTTCGTAATCTTGCCCTAGGGTACAAGGCTAGTCGCTACAAGAAGATAATTCAACTATCTACCAGCACAACATTCTTTTAGTTTTTTTATCCTACGTCCTACTTTTCGTACAGCTTGGAAAGAGTCCAAACGGCTAGCGTAGATACATGCCTTAAACAACAAACTTAAACTACAAGTTATTTTGATTGCGTTAAGAATATGACTATAAGAGCATTTAGAATCGGCAGCTCGAGTCATAAGCAGATAAGCAATACAGTGATTCTCCAACCGCTTACTGATGTGCCAACGTTCCTTGGAGGTCAGGCCGTTCATTTCGTATAATTGTAGAGTGGTTTGCATACAGCTCAATGCACCGTTTACATGTTTAGCATTGGGGGTCATTGTCATCGTAGAGCCTTCACGGTTTCTTCTCAGAAAAAACACCTCATCTACCACTACAAAGGTACGGCAAGCAAACAGCAAAGAGTAAAAAAGTGCTTCATCTTCCAAAAAATTTGGCCCAAATGCCAACCCTTTCGGCCCCCAAAAAGATTTTTTGGTCACATACAAACACGGCGAACAGAACAAACCTTTTGACCTGAACCCGGCGTCCAAGAATTCAGTGCGATTATTAAAAACCCCTGAAAACCCGCGCGAATAATCCATCCAACGGTTACCTTGGTAGCCATTATCGTTGAATGACTCCCCGGAAAATAGAATGATATCCTGATGCTGATTGACACAGATCTGTTCTTTTATTGATTTGATAAAATTAATAGTTAGGATGTCATCCGAATCAAAAAAATATACATACTCGGATGAGGCTAAATTCACACCAACATTCCTGGCATTTCCTTGCCCGCCATTCTTAATTGAGACGACTTGATAAGGAATTGGAAAGTAGTAAGCCTCTGCAATTTCCTTGGTCCGATCGGTACTACCATCATCAATCAAGATCACTTCATCCGGAAGCTCATCCTGCTCCTTAATTGATGTTAGTGCGGCCTCCAAGTATTTTTCTACATTGTAGGCAGGAATGATTATTGAAATTGAAGCTCTAGAGCTACCCATTTATAACCTCGAGGGGAATGCATCAAGTAATATTCCTTTATCTTCTGTGAATTTTGCAACCTTTGCTCGACTTAGCAAGTCCTTAATTATGTTAGCATCACACTCTTTTTCTCTTAAATCAATCGGCGAAGCTTCTTTCAAATCAGTAGTACTATAGTAATCCAAAAATTTAAAATCTCCTCCTATTACTTCATCGGAAAACCTCACCCAAACATTAGGTATATTGTAAGAATCAGACAATATCAAACCATGGAGCGAAGATGAAAGAATAACATCACACTCCGCCAAAGAGTCCAAGAAATCCTCAACAGGGAGCTCGACATCTATGAGCTTAGCTTTTGATTTTAAAAGAAAGTTCTTAAACGCTTCCGTTTCCTTATCCACATAATGAGGAACTATTCCTATAGAATAATATTTTTTATTTTTTGGAGTATAAAACAACGGCATTAACACTGCAGGGTCACCCATTGGACACGTAAGTTTCCCTCCAATTACTTCGCCTATTATATCTTTAGTTTTCTTTCCTCTCACTGCTGAAAAAGACATCTTCTTCAGTGTTGAATTATTGGGTATTCTTTTTGACTCAATAATACCTGTTCCCCAGGCCACACTATTCGCAGTTCCCAAATGCATAATACTTCCAATCCCTAGAACATGTTGCAACATGCCAGACTTAACTTCAAAGATTTTTCGGCCTGAAATTTTTTGGATAATATATATATTAAGAGCATCCCCGACGTTAGGTCTTGCATTAAAAAACCTAACAGGTACAACCTTCCCTCTAACAGCCGCAAGCATTACGACTTCGTAAATAAAATAAAAAAAAATCAAAATTCTCTTTACCATTATCTTAACTTTACGCACTATCACTCCAAGAAATCAAAAAAATTAAACATTCAAGATGATAAAGTATATCTCTAGAACACCAAGTCATTAAAACTTACCTAGAGTTTGTTAGTCTAAAAATAAACTTGAGGAAAGAGACAGCCTTAAACCTAACACCTAACATAACAACCATATAGAAAATTCTTAATTTCGACGCGAACCTCTCTCCTTTTAAAACATTATTTAAAACTAAAAAAAACAGACGAACTGAGCTGACTCGTGTGAACATTAATACTTGTTTAGCAAGAAGGCTATCAAATGCGGAGGTATATTTCTTACTATACATTTTCTTTAAGTGCTTTATACTTGCAACTCTTTTAAAAGTTGTACTAAACTTCTTATCAATATCTCCTAGCATTATTTCCGTTGTCGAACCGGGGACATCTACTCTATAAGCCAACATCACATCCGGTAAAATCACTACCCCCCCCCTCAACGCTCCTAACATTTGAATGCCAGAATGAAACATTACTGGTGGCATATTAGCGATCATATCCTGCTTAGACTCATTAGAAATCATTATTGAACCAAACGGTAGCATGTTACCATTATTTTTAATCAACTCTCTCGCATCAAATTTTGAAACTTGATCCACAACTAATCCTGTTAGACGGCCTAGTTCATTATTGGCCACATCAACTTCCTTAGCTGGATGACCCGATATGCTGGCTCCATACTCTTTCATTACCGAAACTTGCTTAGCAAGCTTTTCCTTATCAAACCAAAAGTCATCTCCGTGGCATAAAGCTAGATAATGACCTTTAGCACTCCTGAAGTTATAATTATTAACTACTTTCCCTTTAGAGAACTGATTCTCAGATTGATAAATTGACTTAATCAGTTTTGGATATTTTACCTCATACTCTCGGATAATGCTGGCAGTACGATCTGTGGATGCATCATCGTGAATGAGGATTTCGAACGGGAAATCGGTCTCTTGAATAAGGAAGCCTTTAAGTGCTTCTGCGATATAAGATTCATGATTATAGGTAGTACAGCAGATACTAACCACTGGCTTGTTAACATCTCCTTTCCAGTTGGAAAGTATTTCTTTTTCGTCTCTTAAGTTTCTCATGAAATTCCTTTTGGTTTTACTGATTTATTCTGTAGCAGCTCACACATCAACTCAAAGATGTATAATATCAATGATTGCCGACAATGAAATAAAATCAAATATACCGTCTCATTAAAAATTTCTCTTTAAATTTATTAAGAAAGAACTTCAAGCCTTCAGCTTTAAACAAAAAAGTAGCTAATATATAAACCGATCCCCCTAGCAGAGATCCACACATCAATCCCCAAAACGCGGATAAATGGCTTACACTGTACAAGTAGCCGACAAGCAGTGCAGCTAAAAGAGCCGACATCACCGGTATTATCGCGTCTGTCAATTGGGTTAGCAGGTTGTAATTTACTAGTCTCGCTGAAAAGTAGGTATTGGGTATTAATGCCAATACGCTGCCAATAAGCTGGCTGAGAACAATTCCAAAAACACCGTAAGGAATGGCCAAAAACAATAAGGTAAGGTTAACAGACTTTTTCAAAAGGCCCACTTTTAGTACTAGATCGGAACGGCCTTTAACATTAAGAAGACTTATATTTAAGGCATGAATTGGATAAAGCATACCAATCATACAAAGCACCTGTAGATAAGGTATTGCCCCCAGCCATTTCTCTCCAAAAAGAACATTAATGAGAGGGTGAGCCAACCCCGCCAACAACCCCATTATAGGGGCGATAATAAACATGATCAGTTGCATGATCTGCCGATATTTATGTAGCAAAGCCACATTATCATCCTGCAGTGTGGCCAGTGCCGGAAAGGTAGCTCGTTGCACAGCACCGGTAAGTTGCTGAGCAATAAGATTGCTGACTTTCCTGGCAAAGAAGTAAAGGCCTGTTATTTCGGTACTGAAAAGTCGACCTATTACCATTACATAGGAATTTTGAAACAGTACCTCAAGACTCCTTTCTATCAGCAGGTTTCGCCCAAAGCGGAACAGGCGAGTAAAGGACTCTGTACTGAACTGCCACCTTGGCCGCCAGCTGCTGGTCAGCCACAAGATAATGGCTGAAACAAATGCGGAGCTGAGCATTTGCACTACCAAGCTCCACACTCCCCAACCGGCAAAGGCAGCTGCCACCGCCAGCACGCCCGAAGCAACTACTCCAAGGGTATTGGCCTTCATCTGTGCTCTGAAGTTCATATTTCTGGTCAATACAGCGGTCTGTACCACCGTGCTGGCATTGATAAATACCACCAAGCCCATTACCTGTATAAGTGCGGCCAACTCAGTTTGTTCGTAAAAGTCCGCCACGATTGGAGCCGCTAAAAACAAAGCGATATAAACAACACCGCTTAATACCAGGTTACTTAAAAACACGGTATTCAAATCTGCCCTGGACACGGCCTTACTTCGTACCAGCGCCGTCTCTAATCCCGAGTTAACAAAGGTATTGGACAGTTCGAACACTACAGTAACCATGGCAATCAAACCAAAGGCTTCTGGTGTCAGCAAGCGAGCAAGAAATAGCATAAAGAGGGTACTGGCCCCCCTGCTCATAAACATACTGGCAAGATTCCAGAGAACACCACTACCTATTTTTTTATTTAAAGTAGCCATTTAATAATGTGATTTTCCTTTACATAAAAAAGGTTCACTGCTGAATTTTAATATATCTACTCAGCATCTGTCTGACTGTACTCTTCCAGCCGCTAACAGCTTGTATTCGAAATGATTGCTCCTCCTCATTCTACAGGAGTACTCTCCTCGCTCAGAACACCTTACTCTGCCAGATGAATAACTTCGTTATACTAGCACTCAGGATGTTGACAAAAATATTCGCACTGACTTATCAGCTTTTATGGTCAGACAAGTTAGCAATATTTTTCTATACCGAATGTTCGATAGCCGTTACTTACTTGATAAAGGTTGCAGTAGATAATGACTCTCCAAATATTTTTATTTTGAAAGCGTTCTATATAATAATATTTACTTGAGCATCCACATATAAATGCTCAAGTGTCTTACCTAAGAAGATATGAACTCAACAATTTTTTTCGGTGTATCCAGCCCATCGGCCTGATCATCCGAAATTGTTACTTCTGCTGCTTCGGCCACATCCATGATCAACAACATCAGCTCTAAGGAATCAACACCTAAGTCGGCTAGTTTTTGATCCATTTTACTTTCGGTCATCTCCAGTCCTAAAACATTTTTCTCCAGTTTAGAGTAGACAATTTTTATAGCGTCTTCACGATTCATAATTTCACCTCTTATTTAACACACTTATAAATTGCTGTGGCCCAAGACAACCCCACGCCAAACCCTGACATAAGAATAACTCCTGGCAAATTATCAATCTCTTTTTCCAATAACAACGGGATAGATGAAGAAATTGTGTTACCTGTTTCAGATAATTTTATAGGAGCTCTTTCAGTAGGGATTCCTGCGCGCTTGATAGTATTCTCAAGCATAAAACGACTCCCCTGGTGCAGAAGAAAAAGATCAATATGATCAACCGTCAACTCTGCACTTTCCAGCACCTTCTTAATTTGTTTAGGTACATCTTGCAAAGCAAAATTAAAAACAGCTCTACCATTCATTTCAAGAAGGTTATCATTTTTCTTTAGTGCCTCACTACCTGCTCCTTTGGTAGAAAACTTGGCGCTAGATAAAATATAGCGCGGCGTATCACTGACCAGTGTCACTGAAGCCGCATCGCCAAAGAGCAAGCAAGTGTTTTTATCTTCCGGGTTCAGAATTCTGGAGTAAGGATCACAGGTGAAAAACAGACCTTTTTTCATGCCATTTGCAGCCATGAAAGACTGGATCACACTCAAGCCATACACATACCCGGAACAACCTAGACCTATGTCGAAACAAGCACAGTCTTCAGACAAACCAAGCTCCGCATGAACCAGGGCAGAGTTATGGGGCAATCCACCTTCATCTGGATTTTGGGTACATAGCACCACACATTCGATCTCGGCTAGATCAAAGTTTTCTTTTTCACATAATCTCTTGAAAGCTGCCACGCTTGCACTGACGACTGAATCCTCAGCCTCAAATCTTGGCAGTGTGGAGACACCAATTTTCTGTTCCACGAATTCACGTTCTGTCTCAAATTGATCCGCTTGCAGTAAATTGTCAATCCGTCCCTTCGGAAGGTAACTAGCGACAGACTGGATTCCTAGCGTAGCTGTTTCTCTGGGTTCTGAGTTTGTCATGAGAAGTACATATCTCCAATTTTCTTGTCATTAACCAGTACATCGCTGCATGTCAGGCGAGTCCCTACCTGTTTAGTAATACGAAGTTCTACCTTATGCGGAGATGGGATGGGGAACTGGCCATCATATCGAGAGAAAACCCATTTTTTTGTATCGTCAATAAATGCCTGATGCATTTTTTTGCAGAGTGATACCAGCAGTTCAATTCGATCCTGATGATGAGGGTTTTCTTGCACAATACTATTTTCCCCTAACACGGCCCCCCTGCAAACTTCTGGCTCATCAAACTCTTGCCGAACAGTTATCCCCACGTCTGCCGCTTCATTAATACATAACGCAATAATAACTCCATCACTGCTGATGATTTTCGCAGCTACAGAGTCATCTGTGTTTGGCATTCGTTCCTCTAAGGTACAGAGAGGGTTGTGAATCATCTTTTTAAAAGAAACATTGATCTTTCCCTCAGGCAGGCCTCGTTGTTCTGCCGCGTGTTCCAGTGCATTAAACAGGCTGGTGCCATGGACATAATTTCTACTGCCTTTAAAAACAAACTTCAGCACTTCAGACATCACAACTCCTAAACTATCGCTTTGGGCCGGTTTTCAAGCCAATCATTCGCTTGGCAGGGTTCCCGAACATCGCGTGGCCTGCATCGACACTCTTGACCACGACACATCCCATGCCCAGCGAGGCTTTCTCTCCAATCACCAGGTTATCACGAACAGTCACCCCCATAGCGATAGTGGCACCGGCATGAACTTTGGTATGGCCGCCCAGTAACGTACCTACCGATATCCAAACTCCGTCTTCTACCATTGCGCCGTGACCAATGTTACACAGGTTTCCAATAACAGCCTCTTTACCGATAAAGGTTGGGCTCAGGATCCCCCCAGCAACCACACTATTGGCCCCGATTTCGCTATTGTCGCCGATAGACACTCCCGCTACGTGTGGAAATTTCAGCAGCCTACCATCTTTAGCCCGGTAGACAGTGACACCGTCACTACCGATCACCACATTTTCCCGAATAACAGTATTTTCTCCAATTCGGGTGCCTGCTTTTAACACAACACCGGCACAAATTATGCTGCCAGCTCCGACTTCCACACCCTGCTCAATAACTGCGCTGCTTGCCACCTGAACATTATTGGATATAGCTGCAGTTTTAGTGAAACCACGTCGATGGGCGTCCAAACCTTCAGACTCTATCAGCCATTCCAGAATATCCATAAACGCTGCTCTTGGATCAGACACCTTGCAAAATTGATTGTTTCCCTGAAGTGATTCATCAGGCATTTCGTCAATTATGACTAGCGACTCGCTCAATGGCTTGGTCTTATAAAATTCATCCCTGTTAGAGAAAACCAATTGCCGATGACCACCGTTACGAGAATCGCAGGTACCTTCTAATAAAACATCTGAAAAACCGGCAATCATTAATTTGCAATTATATTTTTCTTCCAGAAAAGAAATAATCTGGGTAGAGAGAACTTGACTGCTGAAAAAGGCTCCAAATGATGAATTACTCACTGACATACATCCATTATTTTTCTTGAGATATCGACAACATCTTCGTCACTCAGCCCATAATACACCGGCAGACATAATATCCGGCTGGCAATATCTTTTGAAATAGTAGGCTTTTCTTGCATACTCCCCAAGAAGTCCACAGACTCCAGCGATGGATAAAAGTACCGTCTGGCCAGCACATCATGCTCTTTGAGTGTTGCTGCCACCCGCACGGCTTGTTCTTCGGTGTTAAACATCACCGGAAAATAGGCATGGTTATAATCCAGCGCATCAGGCTTGCCCTGCAGCTGTACACTGTTTGCCAGTGCCTGCTCATAGCGATGCCATACATTGGCACGTGCAGCCAGGTTTTCTTCCATTTCGTCCAGCACACACAGGCCCATGGCCGCCTGCAGCTCGTTCATTTTGGCGTTAATACCCAGTTCTTCAATGGTTTCTGGTCCGTTAATACCAAAGTTGATCATTTTTCTAGCCCGTTCCAGGTCTTCCTTTCGCTTGAACACAATCGCCCCGCCTTCACCGGTGTGGAAAAGCTTGGTGGCATGAAAGCTGAGAGTGGCGGCATCGCCGTGTTTGAGCAGGCTTTCGCCCTTGTATTTCACACCAAAGGCGTGGGCAGCATCGTAGATAACTTTCAGGTTGTACCTTTGAGCAATATCGTCGATGGCCTCCACCTCGCAGGCGTTGCCAAACACATGCACGGGCACTATGGCTTTGGTATTGGGAGTAATGGCTGCTTCAATATTGGCCGGGTCCATGCACCAGGTGTCTGGATCTATGTCTACAAATACCGGCTCTACCCCTTCCCACTTCAATGAGCTGGCGGTGGCAATAAAGGTAAAGGGGGTAGTAATGGCTTCGGGTTGTTGTACTGCAACCTGGTCCCGTAGTCCGAGGGTATGGTAGGCAACCTGCAGTGCCAGCGTACCGTTGGAGACCAGCAAAAGGTTTTCTACCCCAAGGTAGCTTTCAAGCCGGCGGGTAAGTTCCTGTACCAGCTCACCATTGTTGGTCAGCCACTGACGCTCATAGATGCCGTCTATATATTTATTCAGTTTTTCCCGGCTGGGAAAATAGGGCTTGGTAACAGGGATCATACTTGCTCTCCGGCCAGCTCCAATAGATATTGTCCATAACCATTCTTTTTAAGGTGCTCTGCCTGTTCGAGTAGCTGTTCTTTAGTCAACCAGCCATGATTGAACGCTATTTCCTCGAGGCAGGCAACTTTGTAACCCTGCCGCATTTCAATAGTTTCTACAAACGAAGCCGCTTGTAGCAGGCTTTCGTGAGTGCCGGTGTCTAACCAAGCAAAACCTCGGCCCAATAGCTCTACATTCAAATCGCCACGTTCAAGGTACGCCTGGTTAATGCTGGTGATTTCCAGCTCGCCACGCTCGGAAGGCTGAACATCTTTGGCAATACGAATAACGTCATTATCGTAAAAATACAGACCGGTTACTGCATAGTGAGATTTTGGCTTGGCGGGCTTTTCTTCAATCGAGACGGCACGTTTATTTTCGTCGAACTCAACCACGCCAAACCGTTCGGGATCTTTTACCTGATAACCAAAAACAGTCGCGCCGCTGGTGCGGGCTGCTGCTTCTCTCAGCTTGGGGGTAAAACCCTGGCCATAGAAGATATTGTCACCCAACACCAGGCAAACATGACTGTCACCAATAAAGTCTTCACCAATAATAAAGGCTTGCGCCAGACCGTCTGGGCTTGGCTGCTCTGCGTAAGTCAGTTCAATACCAAACTGACTGCCATCACCCAGCAATCGTTCAAAACCATTTTTGTCTTCCGGAGTGGTGATAATAAGCACTTCACGAATACCGGCTAGCATCAGTACCGAAAGCGGATAATAAATCATTGGCTTATCGTAAATCGGCAGCAACTGCTTGGAGATACCCATGGTTATTGGATACAGTCGAGTACCACTCCCTCCTGCTAATATAATCCCTTTAGTATTGTGATTCACTCTGTTACTCCTAAACGTTCACGCTGATAACTGCCATCTTGCACTCGCTGGCACCACTCCTGGTTATCCAAGTACCACTGCACGGTTTTACGGATGCCGGATTCGAAGGTTTCTTGCGGCTTCCAGCCCAGTGCCCGCTCTATCTTACTGGCATCAATGGCATAGCGGCGGTCGTGGCCGGGTCGGTCACTTACGTGAGTTATAAGCTCTTTATAATGTTGAATTGGAAACAGATCGTCTAGAATTTGGCAGATGGTTTGTACTACTTCTAGGTTGGTTTTTTCGTTGTGGCCGCCGATGTTGTAGGTTTCGCCTACTTTACCTTCGGTGACTACTTTGTAGAGTGCTCGGGCGTGGTCTTCTACGTAGAGCCAATCGCGAATTTGATCACCTTTACCGTAGACTGGTAACGGCTTGCCTTCTAATGCATTTAAGATCACTAACGGAATTAACTTTTCAGGGAAGTGATAAGGCCCGTAGTTGTTTGAGCAGTTAGTAATCAACGTCGGGAAGCCATAAGTGCGTAGCCAAGCTCGTACCAAATGATCAGAACTGGCTTTGCTAGCAGAATACGGGCTACTGGGAGCATAGGCAGTGGTCTCAGTGAACAGCGGAAGCGGAGCTTTCACAGTGTTGAGTGGCTGTACAGTGTTGAGTGTTGAGTGTTGAGTTTTAAGTGTTTTATCTTCTAACTCATCACTCACCACTAAACACTCAACATTATTTTCACACTCACCACTAAACATTGAGCACTCAACACTTTCTTTCAACTCATCACTCATCACTAAACACTCAACACTCCCATCCGCAGGATGGGGAAGGTCGCCGTAGACTTCGTCGGTGCTGATGTGGTGAAAGCGAAACGCTGCCTTGCGCTTGCTGTCTAACTTGTTCCAATAGGTTCGAGCGGCTTCCAGTAGATTATAAGTGCCGACGATGTTGGTTTGAATAAACTCCGCAGGGTCGTCGATGGATCTGTCTACATGGCTTTCTGCCGCCAGGTGCATGATGGCATCGGGCTGGTGTTCGGAAAATACACGCTGCAGTTCTGTCACATCACAAATATCGACTTGCTCGAAGGCATAACGGTCGCTGTCACTTACTTCTAACAGGCTTTCCAGATTACCGGCATAGGTGAGCTTATCCAGATTAATCACGATGTCTTGGGTGTTAGTAATGATATGGCGAATAACGGCCGAGCCGATAAAACCGGCGCCACCGGTAACAAGAATTCTCATAAATCAGTCACTTCCAAATAAATCGCGGGTATACACTTTGCCCTCTACATCCTGCAGTTCTGCAGATGGCCGGTTGGCTACTATTACATCCGCCAATTTCTTAAATTCCGCCAGGTTATTGACTACACGGGAGTGAAAGAACTCGTCCTGTTCCAGTACCGGTTCATACACAACTACTTCTATACCCTTGGCCTTGATGCGCTTCATCACCCCCTGAATGGCAGAGGCGCGGAAGTTGTCGGATCCGGACTTCATTACCAGGCGGTAGATGCCCACCACAGGAGAGTGTTGAGTGTTGAGTTTTGAGTGCTGAATATTCAACCGCTTTAAAATACTGTCGGCGATAAAGTCCTTGCGGGTACGGTTGGCGTCCACTATGGCCTGAATGATGTTGTTGGGTACTTCGTTATAGTTGACCAGCAGTTGTTTGGTGTCTTTTGGCAGACAGTAACCGCCGTAGCCAAAGCTTGGATTGTTATAGTGGCTGCCAATGCGCGGGTCCAGCCCCACCCCTTCTATTATCTGGCGACTATCTAGGCCATGTGTTTCGGCGTAGCTATCCAGTTCGTTGAAGTAGGCCACACGCATGGCGAGATAGGTGTTGGAGAACAGCTTTACCGCCTCTGCTTCTGTGCTATTGGTATAAAGCACCGGCACGTCTTTTTTAATGGCGCCTTGCAACAGCAAGTTGGCGAAGGTTTCTGCTCGTACAGACTGTTCGCCTACAATAATACGGGAAGGATACAGATTGTCGTACAAGGCTTTGCCTTCACGCAGAAACTCAGGGCTAAAGATAATGTTGAGTGTTGAATGTTGGGTGTTGAGTTGTTTAGTAAAACCTACCGGTACAGTAGATTTAATAATCACTGTGGTTTGTGGATTAATAGCGGCAACATCTTGTACGACGGCTTCGACACTGCTTGTATTAAAATAATTTGTTTCTGGATCGTAGTCTGTCGGGGTGGCGATCACTACAAAGTCGGCATTGGTGTAGGCTTCTTCCTTGCTCAACGTAGCACGAAAGTTGATTTCCCTATTTTGCAGAAAATCGCTTATATCCACATCCACAATAGTGGATTGGCGATCATTCAGCATTTTTACTTTTTCGGCAACAATATCGATGGCAACAACTTCGTTGTGCTGCGCAAGTAGCATAGCGTTAGAGAGACCAACGTAGCCGGTTCCGGCAATAGCTATTTTCATAAGTTTATTTTCTTTCAAGAGGCTTGTATCTGGTCGATTGAAGTCGACCCTATGTAGTTCTGTCAATACAGGGGGAAAACCTGACCGAGTTTGAGTGGCGCGAGCATATTCAATATTGGCCTGCATTTAGCTGATCGAATGTGATATAGTGTAATTTTTAATGCGCGGCAGCTCGAATCACCTTGAAAGAATCACCTTGAAAGCTCGGTAATATCACGACCTTTTTTGTATTTCAACCTGCACCAATATCACTTGTTCTGCAACATTGAAGGCTCTCAGCTATAAACTCAATAACAAATCATTTAAACCAGCAGCAAACTTTTTCCTTTCTAAGGACAGTTCATCTTCTGAGCAAGTAAAGCTATTTAATGTCTGTATAATTTCTGGTAGTTCTCTCACGAGCTCTGACACTGAAAAAAAGGTAGGAATGGAATATATTTTTGATATTGCATTGGCACTATCCACTTGGTGGTTATTTCTATGCTCTCCATACTTAGATAACCGAGGAAACATAACAAATGGCTTCCCTTTTTCTAAACAAGTTATAACATTCCCCATTCCAGCATGAGTAATAACCAAATCTGCACTATCAAAATAAAACCTGAAGTCATCCGATGTAAATAAGTCACTAACCTTATGTAAAGGTAGTTTAGATAGTACTTCAACATTACTATCTGGACCTGACTGATAAGTAACAGACCAGTCTGGATGGATAGTTACTAATGCATTAACAACTTCGTCTAATCTTGAAAATGGAAATTGTGTGCCTGCAGTAACAAAAACATTCATAGCAAGCGCCCTAAGTATTGCACTCGACCCCTGGCTAGCTCAGGCCACTGAGTTAGCACCCGGCTAGAAAACAAACAAGAAATTCTACCAGAAAGAGAAAGCCGCTTACTATTAGCTATGCTATCGATCCATATCGTTTTTTTTCCCAGTATAAATGCCGCAAACAATAACAACACCCCAGGTGCAGCTCCCGTGCTGATCACTACATCAGGCTGGGTTTTTTTAATAATTTTAAGAGCCTTGGGGAATTGAATAAGACCTTTATAAAATTCACGAACACTAAAGTCACCAATCGAGTGCGCACTACCTTGAACCAGATTGTTTGATGTAGTGACATATGTTTTTTCATGTCCGTCAAGCAACTCAGATATACGTTTCAGTTGAACCCAGTGCCCACCGAAAGATGCCACCAACAATAGTTTCAAAATAATATCACTTTGTAAAATTCAAAAATTATAAAAATAACAGCAACACTGTCATTAATTAAATCTTGCCTTAACCTTAATGTATTTAAACAACTTAAATAACTTTATATATCCCCACACAAAAACAGCAAAAACCTTTTCTTTAAAACTCATATCTGGCCTGCGCAATAAAGAGGCAAGATCATTTATTGCAACATCAACAACTTGACGAAACCGTGCTAGCTTGTCTGTTTTCTTGTTGATCGCGACGCTACCAAGAGCTACTCGATTCGCTTTTTTTAACAATTCAGATAATGAATTTCTTGCAGGGTGCCTCACAATAGCTGCCGAAGAATAAACAATAGAAGAACCAGCAACGGAAGCTCGTCGATTCCATTCAAAATCTCCACCAGAAAGCAAAGAGTCATCAAACATTCCATACTGTTCAAATAGCTGCCGATAGACAAATAAATTTGCCGTTACCGAAACACCTTTATTTACATTACTCTCTTGACGGAAGGCGAATCCCTTTTCATAACACTCAGCTGCGGATAAAGGATATCCAGTAAAAAAAAGTTCAACCTTTCCAGCTACGCGTTCCACTTTGTCACTACTTGTAAGCGCCTTCACTCCCTCCTCAAGCCATTTTGAGTCGGGAATACAGTCAGAATCAAGAAATGCAACGACATCCCCTTTCGCAATTTTAAGCGCGGCATTGCGTGCGGCATATGAGCCAGGCTTATCTTCATCAATAACAACAGCATTCTCGGGAACAATAAAGTCAGCATTAATATCATCAGGTGCGTTATTGACAACAATCACTTCGAACCATGATTGATTATATGACTGAACAGACAACCCATTAATACACAGCTGCAGCCTATCCCAATCATGGTAAGTTGGAATAATTACCGACACAAAAATTTGCGAAGTACTCACATCGCCACCTTGCCTTTATTTAAAATCATAAAAATAAAAAATTACGGTCCAACTAGCATGCCAGATCAAAAAAGACATAATAGAGTAACAATACCCCAACCTAGATGAAATAGCGTAACGCACGCTACAAAATCTAGTTACACGGCCTCACTTCTTGATAGCAATTTTTTGGCCGTATAACAAACTTCAGGCACGCTACCGCCCGTAGGGTTCAGATGGCTAATCCCCAGGGCCGTTTTTAATGTTCTCATTTGCTAAAATTGCCTCTCTGGTGAAAGCAGTTTTAGTCAAAGGTGCGTAAGTTTACGGGATTTGATGAGTAGTTAAAACCCTATGTCTAAGATGGGTATTTTCATTGAGTACTTTACCGTCATATCGAACATGTTTGGTATCGTGTTTAGCACTTGTAGTTATGGATGACACGCCCCCTACAAACCACACCGCCCTTTGTTTAGCTTGGCACTGGGCGCTAGCACTATGTTTATGCTTCACCGTTCAAAGGTGATCCTGACGTGCGTCAGGATGACGGCATAAGTCCAAGATCCAAGCTTGCGTCAGGATGACAATATCTGCAGTTTCTGCTTTATCTGTTAACCATCAATATCTCTCTTTAATGCTATCCCTATCTTTTCGTGGATTTAGCGGGTTGCGTTGCAAAAAAGATCTTATTTTTCAGGTGGTTTCGACTACGTCGAAATGCGAGAACAAGTGTTCGCCTACTTGGTTGGTGAAGCGTGAAGGGAACAGCTGAGTGCCGGGCGCTTAGTAATAGGTTGCGGCCCCGACTGGCTGCGTCAAATTATGGAACACTCTGGGTGGCTCACCCGCCGCTAGCTGCGCTTTTAACTGCTCCACTGCCGGGGCTTTAAACAATCTTTGATGCGGATATTCCAATTGCAAACGAGCAACTAAAGCATCAGCTGCCGCAAACTTCTCAGTAGCAAATTTTTCTGCCGCCAATAAGGCCACCACATGGTTATGCAACAGCGTGGTGCGTGGCAAACGAGCAATCACGGGGTTCGACCACTCTAAATAGGCTTGAATAGCCGCAGCGTCTTGCTCAGCTAATGCCGCTTTTAACGCCACGCTATGGCGATATAACGCCTGACGATCGCCCCAAAACCACGGGTTCCATACTGCGTCTAACCGCGCAGGCTCGCTAAACTGCCCTCGCTGATACTGCGTTAACTGATAAACAGTTTGTAGACCTGTGGCCATATACAACACCGTCGTACAGCCCACCACCAGCAACCCCACTCTCAATATTGCTAAAAATATGCCGCTGGAAGCTATCTCTAACTCTCTTCTGGGCGCTGGGCGCTCGGCGCTAGGCGCTGCACTTCCCCCATCAAAATACCACACCACCACCAGTAGCCAAATCCAGTGCACACTGGAATGCCCTAACGGATATTCCGACATTAAATGGGCAAATAGCGGCAAGCATAAAGCCAGCATGGCTAACCGCTCACCGGCACTTAGCCGCCAACCAACCCGCAATACGCCCCACGCTAGCAGCAGCCACGCCAGCAGAGTGATAACGCCACCTTCCGCCCACCACATTAAAATTTCATTATGGGGGTGAGCTAGATTACCCGGCATAGCTGGTACTACGCCACTGGTGGCCAATAAGCGCCCGGCTTCGGCATAATAGGCAGGCTCAAACTGCCCATAACCCACACCGAGCCATAAATTCTGGGCAATCATCCCTAAGGTAGTTTGCCAAATTTCGTAGCGCACACCCAACTCGCCATATACCGCCAAGGCACGACGGTGTAAATCAAAGTGCAATAATAAAGCCAACCCTGCACCGGCACTACATAGTACTAGGGCTAACAACACACCACGCTGTAAGCGATTGGTTAAGCGCATCCAGCACACCGGTAATAACAAACACAACCCTGCCAGCAAGCTATATAAACCGGCACGACTTTGCAGCAATACCACTAATACTAAACCGGCAGCCGCTACCGCCGAACACCATAGCCACCAACGCCAATGTTCACGCCCTGTTCCGCCAGCGCGGCGTACCAACAAATACAACGCCAGCAATACGCCAGAACCCACAAAGCTCGACATCACATTGCGTTGCATAAAAATGCCGTAGGGGAAGCGCACCTTGGTGTTAAACATAAACCAGTTATCTGCAGGCAATACAAAAAATTGCACTAGCCCAAAGCCAATTTGTACGGTAGCCAGCATTAACAAAGTGCACAGCAAAAAATGCCGTTGCTCGGTGTTAAAGCGACACTGCTGTAATAACCAAAACAGCAGCACGCCTGCCGTTAACGCCAGCAAACGCGGCAGCGCCTGCCAATAGGCAGCACTTGACTCGTCAATAACTAGATACCGGGGCGAGCCCGGCATGACGGCAGAAGAAAACAGCGCAAACAACCAAGGCAGCCACAACACCAGTGCTGCTAAGGCAAAACATCGCCCCAGCTCACTACTCACCCACTTAGGCTTTAGAGCTCTTGTACTCGCAATAAACACTAAGCCCACGAATAGCCAGGTAATGGCATTAAACGGCAAGTCTAAATTGCTACCGCCCAAATGATGAATAAATACATGCTGGCCAACCAGCGCCCAGATAACAAAAAGGGCCAGCACCCCACGGCCCGGCCCTTGCCACACTTTATTCATAAAAACTCCAAAAGCTATTTTTGCCACGGAATCCACAGAAGAACGCGGAAAAGTGGAAACCCAACCAAGTAAATCTTATGGGTAAGACCAAGCCTTTCGAGCTACGGTAAGCTTCGGCTTTCTATTTGCAGTCATGCCGGGTTCGCCCCGGTATCTAGCTCTGGCTATTAAGACCAAGGGCGAGATCCTGATTTTCATCAGGATGACGGCTGTTTTAACCCCAATAAGATCCCTTTTCGCCCTTATCTCATCTTAATTTTTCTGTGCATCTCGTAAATAAAGAGGCGCGTTCTTCCGTGGCAAAAAATATTTAAGATCTAGATCTGCCACGGAATACACGGAACCCACGGAACAATAGAGATCAAATCTGAAAAAAATATCTTATGGTTAAGAACAGCTCTTAGATCTAAAACCTAAACCGAGATCCTGACGTACGTCAGGAAGACGGCTATAAGTACGAGCTTCTGATAATCATCAGGAAGACGGCTGTTTTAACCCAAAAAAGATCCTTTTCGTACTTGTTCCATCTTAATTTTTCCGTGCGTTCCGTGTATTCCGTGGCAAAAAAATCTTTAATTTTTAGGCGATCCACCCCAAAGCTTAATCTGTGCAATCAAACCGTTGGTGGCGCTATCATGCGCTGTTGTTTCTGTTTCGTCTGCTAAGTCGTCTATCAAGCGGGCGGCGAGTTTTTTGCCCAGCTCTACGCCCCATTGGTCGAAGCTATTAATATTCCACAGCACACCTTGTACAAAGGTTTTGTGCTCATACATCGCAATGAGTGCGCCTAGGTTATAAGGCGTTAGCTCATCACACAAAATAGTAGTACTAGGTCTATTACCGTCCATCACCTTATACGGTGCCAGCTTAGCTACCTCAGCCGCATTTAACCCTTCCGCAGCTAGCTCTTTAGCTACATCGTCATAATTTTTACCAAAGGCCATGGCTTCGGCTTGGGCCAGCATGTTGCCTAATAACTTGCGGTGATGCTCAGGGTAACCATAAGCCGATCGCGCAAAGCCAATAAAATCACCCGGCACGGCTTGGCTGCCTTGGTGTAATAACTGAAAAAACGCATGCTGCCCGTTAGTGCCCACTTCACCAAAAATAACAGGGCCAGTGTTATAGCTCACCTTCTCTCCCTGATTATTCACGCCCTTGCCGTTAGATTCCATGTTGAGCTGCTGCAAAAAGGCCGGAAAACGCTTTAAGTCTTGGCAATACGGGAACACCCCTTCGCTACGCAGCCCCAACACATTAATGTTCCAGATGCTCAGCAGCGCCATTAGCACCGGAATGTTCTGCTCGAACGGCGCGTCTCGCAGATGCTCGTCCATCGCATGGGCACCAGCCAATAACTGTTCAAACCGTTCAAAGCCCAGCGTGAGCGCTATTGGCAAGCCAATGGCCGACCACAGCGAAAAGCGCCCGCCAACCCAGTCCCAAAACTCAAACATCTGCTCGGCGCCAATACCAAAGGCTTGCACCGCCTTGGCATTAGTCGACACCGCCACAAAATGCTTGTTTACCTGAGCCGCATCGCCGCAAGCGGCCAAAAACCACTCGCGTGCCGCCCGCGCATTAGTCATGGTTTCGTCAGTTGAAAATGTTTTAGACGATACAATAAACAAGGTGCGCTCGGCATCCACTTGTTGCAACACCTGAGCTAACTGGGCGCCATCCATATTAGATACAAAATGCGCACGAATGCCCTGGTCGTGATAACAAGCCAATGCCTCAGTCACCATAGCCGGACCTAAGTCTGAGCCACCAATGCCAATATTGACTACATCGGTAATCGACTTGCCGCTAAAGCCACACCATTCGCCTGAATGTACTCGCTTACAAAATGCTTTAACACGTGCAAGCTCATGATGCACAAAAGGCACCACATTGGTGCCTTTTAGGTTAACGCAAGCATCGGCCGGCATCCGCAGTGCCGTATGCAAAGCCGCCCGCCCTTCGGTATGGTTGAAACAGTTATCGCCAAACAAGCCGTTAATAGCAGTGCCTAAATCCATATCCCGCGCCAACGCACACAACTGAGCTTTAACCTCAACCGACAAATGTTGGCGAGAAAAGTCCACTTGCATATGCTCGCCAAAGGGCACACAAAATGCAGAAAAGCGGTTTGCATCTACTGCAAATCGCTCATTCAAACTCAGTGCCCGCTCTTGTGCCTTACGCTCTTGCAACGCCAAAAACGCCGGCTGATCCAACAAACCCATCCGCAACTCTCTTTTTTATAATTAGATAAAACCTTCTTGGCCACGGAATACACGGAAGCGCACGGAAAAGTAAAGACCAAACCAAGGGATCTCTATGGGTAAGACCTTACAAAATAAAAAGTATCTTTCGGCTGTTGCTCTACTTCCGTGTCTTTCCGTGACTCTCATAGCAAAGAGGTGTGGCAAAAAATCTTTAGCTCTTAAGCTTCATTCAACATTCAACATTCAACATTCAACATTCAACATTCAACATTCAACATTCAACATTCAACATTCAACATTCAACATTCAACATTCAACATTCAACATTCAACATTCAACATTCAACATTCAACATTCAACATTACCTAGCACCGCTGCCGGTTAGTACTGTTTTTATAGTTTTAAATATAATTAATATATCCAACCATAACGAATAATTTTTAATATAATAAAAATCATATTCAAGCTTCTTTTTCATTCCATCTACTTCGGCTGCGTAGCCTTGTTCAACTTGTGCCCAGCCTGAAATGCCGGGTCTAACTATGTGCCGATAACTAAAGAAAGGGACATCTCGCTCGTACCAATCGGACAAAGACTTAGACTCTGGCCTAGGGCCAATAAAGCTCATATCACCTTTAATTACATTAAATAACTGCGGCAGTTCATCAATTCGATATTTACGAATAATTTTTCCTACTTTCGTAATACGAGGATCATCTTCACCTTCAGTAAAGCCGCGCCCTTTCAAATCTGTACGCATACTACGAAACTTGTAGACCTTAAAAAGTTTACCTCTAAACCCCATGCGCTCTTGCACAAAAAACGCAGGACCATCACTGTCTTTTTTAATCCAAACAGACACCAATAACAGCACAGGCAGCAATATCGGCAATAAAATAAATGCTAATGTCAAGTCAAAAAGTCGTTTGAAATTGGAGTAAAAAGCTGAAGGTAACAAAGAACCAAACTCGTTCTCAGATAGGTGGTTAATTCGCACTCGGCCCGTTAACGACTCTAACAATTGTTTATAGTGATATACAGGCACACCATTAAGCGTGCACTGCGCTAAAAATCGTTGCCACTCAGCAGGAATATCTGCATGTAAATCTGCAGCCACTGCATCAATACGCTCACCCGTTAAATTTGGTGTAGTGAGTGTTAACCACTCCACACCTTTTACACCATCTAATCGCGTTGCTTTACCCAAGGGCAAAAAAGCAATTTTGGTTTGATAGCGACTAATGACCAAAAAGTAACTTAAGAAGAAAAATAAACTATTTGCGGCTGCGGCAGAAAGAATATAGTAAACAGAATAATCAAGCTGTAAACCAAAAAAAACCAACATCAGACCGCCATACCAAGTAAGAATGGTCGGTAGAATGTAACCAGCAGAAAAGCACCCAGGATAACTCAACACGCGGCGCAACGTAAAAAACGCCCCCGTATAAGTAATGACCTCAAACATAAAACCGGTCACATGGCTTGCGGTGGGTGCAGTAAAGCCTTCAACACCCCAAGTCAACATTCCGGGCAGCGTGACCACTAGTAAAAAGCCGACCGCATATCGACAAAACAGGCAGTTCAACAACCGTTGGTGCCACTGCGTATGACTCTTGTTAATTATTATTTCCATGCTCTTTTCACAACTTATATAGTTAAAAATAAACTTAAAAAATTAATGTAAGATTATTAAATACAAATAGTTAGATTAGCTAACAAACTAGCATTTAATAATCAACATCACCCTTAACTCATTAATCCACCAACTCATTAACGATACAAATTATAATACCGACTAACAGTTAAAAACCTGCCACATTAAACCACATCGATTAACTTCAGTGAACCACTATAAGCTAACCAAAATCATCTTCGCCACGGCTCTTCACGATACAAGCACGAAACCCAGAAAAATAAAGATGAGATAAAATAGAAAAAACCTTATTGGAATGAAAACAACCGCCACCTTGATGCACATCAGGATCTATCTCACGCCGTCATCCTGACGCACATCCTGATCTCGTACTTTTGCCGTCATCCTGATGAAAATAAGGATCTGGTTTTTAGGCCTTAATAACAAAAGCGAGATACCGGAGTAAATCCGGTATGACGGCAAAGTGCGGTGTACGATGTTATACCGTCATCCTGATGCACGTCAGGATCTATCTCACGCCGTCATCCTGATGAAAATCAGGATCTGGTTTTAGGATCTTGATCTTGTAAACAAACGCTTACTCTCGCATTTCGACGTACTCGGAACCTCAAACCAAGATCTATTTTCGCCACGGAAGAACACGGAATCCACAGAAAAATAAAGACCAAAACAACCATTGATTAGATAAAATCTTCCATAAGATAAGTTTTTCTTGTCACGCTTCGACCGTGGTTACGGTGAATTCCGTGGCGAAGAGGTCGGAGGTTCTGAGTATTTAAAAGCAAGTTTGCGGAAAATCCACATTTATTTACGCATCAGTGCCAAAAAGATCTCGGGTGTAAATTTTGCCCTTAACATCTACCAAGTCTTCATTAAGGCGGTTAGCTACTATCACTGCACTTAACTGTTTAAATTCATTTAAATCAGTAATCACTCGAGAATGATAGAAATGAGGTTCTTTCAGCTCCGGCTCGAAGACCACGACTTCAATACCTTTAGCTTTAATACGTTTCATTATACCTTGAATTGCAGAAGCCCTAAAATTATCAGATCCTTCTTTCATTACTAAACGATAGATACCTACAATCGGACTTTCTAGACCGGCGACTTGTTTAATGATTCGCTCAGCGATAAAATCTTTACGGGTACGGTTAGCCTCTACAATAGCGCCAATAATATTATTAGGTACTTGTTCATAGTTAGCTAACAGTTGCTTGGTATCTTTAGGCAAGCAATAACCACCATAACCAAAACTAGGATTATTGTAATGATCACCAATACGGGGATCTAACCCTACCCCTTCAATAATTTGTTTGGCATTCAATTCATGCGCTTCAGCATAGCTGTCTAGCTCATTAAAATAAGCGACACGCATCGCAAGATAAGTGTTAGAGAATAGCTTAATTGCTTCAGCCTCTGTGCTATTAGTAAACAAAGTAGCAACATCTTGCTTAATTGCCCCTTGCTGCAACAAGTGAGCAAATACTTTTGCCTCTTCGGTTTGCGCCCCTACAATAATACGAGAAGGATATAAGTTATCGTACAAAGCTTTGCCTTCACGCAAGAACTCAGGGCTGAAGATAATTTTGAGTTTTGAATGTTGAATGTTGAGTTTTTCTTGCAGCTTTGCTGTAAAACCAACTGGTACGGTAGATTTTATGATCACAGTGGCACTGGGATTTAATTCTGCCACATCATCAACCACAGCTTCTACACTACTGGTATCAAAGTAGTTGGTTTTAGAGTCGTAGTTAGTGGGAGTAGCTATTATCACATAGTCGGCTTGGCTAAAGGCAAGCTGCTTATCTAACGTAGCGGTAAGATTAAGTGACTTATTTGCTAAAAAATCACTAATTTCTGTATCTTCAATAGGGGACACTTTTTTATTAAGCAGTTCTACTTTCTCGGTTATCACATCTAAGGCTACTACCTCGTTATGCTGAGCGAGTAACACTGCATTAGATAAGCCCACATAACCTGTGCCAGCCACTGCAATCTTCATGTTATATCCTTCTGTATTTTTTATACCAATCAACAAACTGTTGTATGCCATGCTCAATTTCAGTTTGTGGTTTATAACCCACAGCGGTTTCTAAACGCGTGGTATCTGCGTAAGTACGCTCCACATCGCCCGGTTGCATGTCTAACATAATTTTTTTGGCAGTCTTACCGGTGGCAGCTTCTATTGATCTAATAAATCGCGATAGCTGAATGGGCTCGTTATTGCCTATATTAAATAATGAATAAGGGATATCTCCCTCTGGCACTACATCTTGAATGCGAAGTACGCCTTCTACTATGTCATCAATATAAGTAAAATCGCGCATCATTTTGCCGTGGTTAAATACTTTAATAGGCTGATCATTTAAAATGGCTTCAGTAAATAACCATGGTGCCATATCGGGTCGTCCCGCTGGGCCGTAAACGGTAAAAAAGCGCAAGCCAGTAGTAGCAATACCGTATAACTTTGAATAGCTATGCGCCATTAGCTCATTGGCTTTTTTAGTCGCGGCGTATAGCGATACAGGGTTATCCACTTGATCGTCTTCGCTAAATGGTATCTTGTCATTCATACCATAAACAGAGCTAGAAGATGCATATACTAAATGTTGCACCTTGTTATGACGACAGCCTTCTAAAATAGTCATCATGCCTACTAGATTGCTATCTACATAAGCAAACGGATTTTCGATAGAATATCGTACGCCAGCTTGTGCAGCTAAATGAATGACTCGCTCAAACAGCTCTTCTTTGAACAAATGAGCCATGCCATCGCGATCAGCTAAATCCATTTCTACGAACCGGAAACTTTCAAAAGATTCAAGCTGCTTTAAACGCCATTCTTTGAGCGCTGGTTCGTAATAATCATTGAGGTTATCTAGACCAACTACATCATGGCCTTGCTCTAATAGTCGCTTGGCCACATACATGCCAATAAAACCGGCGGCGCCGGTGACTAGGTATTTCATGCTGTTCTCTCTAACGTTTTATAAATATTCATGTGCTGCTCTACCACCTTATTCACATCAAACACATCTTCAGCAAGTTTACGCCCTGCCTTGCCCATTTTGTGACGCAAAGCTTCATCTTCAATCAATGTTTGAATGGCATCGGCCAATGCAACAGAATCTTTTATTGGTACTAATAAACCGGTTTCATTGGGGGTGATAGCGTCACGGCAACCTGGCCAGTCAGTAGTGACGACAGCACGACCGCAAGCAGCAGCTTCAATAAGCACTTTAGGTAAACCTTCGCCATAAAAGGACGGCAAACTAACGATATTGGCTTGTGTAAACAGTTGCGGGATGTCTGTTCGGTAGCCTAAACATTCTACTAAGCCTGCCTGTTGCCACTCATCTAGTTGTTGTTGAGTAACGGTATTAGCGTTACCTGCATCTGGCTCACCAATTAGCCAAAATTTGGCTGCTACACCACGCTCTTTTAATAAACGTGATGCCTCCACAAATTGCTCAACACCTTTATCTTTTAATAAGCGTGCGGCAAAAGCGATAACAGGCTGACTATTATCAGACTCTGGTAAATAAGGATACTGATTTAAGTCTGCCCCAGCGCCTCGAATAACAGTGATTTTGCTCTCGGCCAAGTTAATCCAATCAACCAGTGCTTGTTTGTCATCTTTATTTTGAAAAATAACATTCTGGTTTTTATGACCAAACGCAACTTTAAATAACGAATATAGCACCGCGCGTAGTAACTTAGTCTTAAAATTACTCTGGCTAAAGATAATACCTAAGCCCGCCACTGCAGATACTACGCTAGGCACTCTCGCCAAACGAGCTGCTATGCTGCCATACAAATATGGCTTAATTGTTACTAAGTGCACTAAATTCGGCTGAATCGCTTTAAATATTTTAAATATTCTGGCAATTGCCAGCCATTCGGTAAAAGGATTAACACCCTTACGGCTCATCGGAGCTTGATGATAGATAAAACCATATTGTTCGAAATCAGCGGGTTTAGGATCAGGGCTTACAATATGAACTTCATAGCCTTGGTGTCTAAGCTCTTGAGCGATAGGAAGACGGTGAGAGAGAAAGTAAGTAACACCATTTAATACCATTACAAAAACTGGATTTTTTTTAATATCCACTATCAAAAACCTTTGTATAGTTATCTTTCATTGTTGCTTATTAATGCTTTAAACTGTTCAATAAAAAACTCATACTTTAAAAAGTTTTCAGCATAATACTTGCTTGATTCCTTAAACTCTGTTAGGGATGTATTTGGAGAGAGCAGACTCAAGATACCGTTAGCGATTGAATCTTCATGCCAATCAACCAAATAGCCCGAATTGGAATCAGAAACAAATTTTTCCTGCAGTGCCACACCATTACTTGCTAAAACGGCTAAACCCGCACCCATATATTCAGCTAGTTTAGTTGGAGACATCTCATAGTTTTCGTCATTAGGTGGCACTAAGCTTAATCCTACATCACAGTGCGACAAAATATTAGGTATAGCTAATCGAGATACAGGTCTAATAAAGTGAATTACTTTATCTTTAATAAGCTGTTGTACCTGACTCATTTTGACTAACCTTTCCTCATCTTCATCAGTTGCACCTACGAATAAAAATGTTGCTTCGCCACCCTGTTGTACAACTTTTTTTATTCCCCTTAAAATCACTTCTTGTTGGCGTTTCGCTGCATGCGTACCTATATAAACGAATACTGGCTTTTTCATTTCATCAAGCGGTAAAATAGAGCTATTGGTGTTACTTACAGGTAAATCACTCATTAAAGGTATATAGTGCGAATAACTCGCATTCGGACAGTATTTCTGCGCTCTTAACGTCCCAGCTGGAGACACACCTGTAACCGAATCAACATTTCGCCCTGCTATTTGATATAAAAACCGTGCAAAAAACCGCATTACATGATTACCACTATAACGCTCATGCGGATAGCTACTTTGAAATACTAATTTGCAATAGCTACCTTTTGTTATTGCTGCTGACAACAAATAGATAGGCTCATTACGAACCCATACAACCACTTTACGCTTCTTTTTCTGGTGATGCTTGACTAGTTTAGTTATCGTATTAACAGCTAAAAAAAAATTAATTACTCTACCTACACCTCTCCTCTCATAAAGCAATGGAATACAAGTAGCATTGAAATATTTTTTTGGTTTTGCATTCTCAGCGGTGCCTTTTGATACAATCAAGTTTACTTTTGCAATCTGATGTTGAGGAACTACACTTGCTAACATACCATCAACAAACGAATGTTCAGGCGGCCAAGCTTTATCAAGTAAAACAATCACTGCTGTATCAATCATTCATTTTAACCTTGTGTTTTTCTAACTCTAATAAAGTAATAGAGCGCTGATGATCAACCTTATATATTTTAACAATCGAGAGTAAAAAAATATCTAGATATATTATATCACATACTATCTCACCTTGAATCAATAACTACTTAGGGTAATAAGCAACTTTATGATAACGCTCACTATCCATTTCAAGGGAACATTTTAATAATTTTTTAATCATTATTATGTGATGTGAGTTTAGATAAAAGATTATGCATTTTATTCCCTTGCACCTCAACACTATAAGGTTCTATAAACCTTTTCGCACTCACGTTTGATTGCGCTTGTAAAACTTTATCTATCCCCCTTTGGGCTGAATATATATCTGAAGCCAAAAACCAATGCTCTAATGGACGAACAATCTCAGCAATTTCACTTGTAGGCGAGCAGAGAGCAAAGCCAGGTTTGCCTAAAGCGATAAGCTGAAATAACTTTCCGGTAACAGTTCCATCATGTAAAGGAGAGCTCTGTAATTTCTCAAGAACTAAAACACCATTACTCTCTATAACCTCTGTTGTCACAATTTTTTGAGTGGTAGGTGGTAGTATTTCTATAATTGATTTATTTGGTGAATTATTTATCAGTTCTTCAAGCTTTCCTTCCGTATTATCTCTTAGCAACCTTAACCTTAACTTTAATATCGGATATTCAGCGGTTGCTTCTAAAACCAGCTTTAATGCCGGTAGCTGATGCTCATAAATGCTGCCAGCGTAATATAAGTAATCCTGTTTTACTTTAGCTTTACCAATATCAGCTATCAAGTCATCTTGTGCCCAACCATTATAAACAGCTTCGAAAGGCATGTTATAAGTGTTTTCTAAATGACTTGCCAAGCGAGCACCAACAGTGACTCTCAATGCTGCTGATTTAAGCAGTTTTTTTTCTTGCTTTCTAGAAAGCCAACGAGCCCAGAAAAAACAGTTTAAATCTTTTGATTCAAAACTATCTCTTATATCTACAACTAGTGGCTTATTAAATTTCTTAGCTAAAAAAACACCTGCACTAAGCGGCTGCATTGGCCCATATGATGCAATCAACACATCGCTTTTTTCTATAGCGTTACAAGCAGCATCGTTAGCTAGTATTTTTTGCAACCACTTATTAGAGCTTAAGTTACGATTATAAAGAGGAATAAACGGTCTAGCCATACCTTTAATTCTTTGTTTTAAGGTAATTCTAGCTTGGCTACCTAAAGCGCTCGTTGCCTCCTGCTGATTGCTAATTGGCAAACAAATAACAGTTTCACCGTTAGCTCCCCTCGCTATACTTTCTGTACCATCACCCGCAGAAATCATCGTGCACTTGTTACCTTTCTTTATTAGCTCTGGAACAAGACCACCCCATCTGCGTGCAGCTACTCTTAAATCTGGTGGATACCTATTTGATAAGATAACAATATTCATATTAAGCCTTTTGGGTAATCTTCATATCTAATTTAACTTTAAGCTCATCTTTAAAGAGTAATGACGATAATGCAATAACAAACGAGATAGGCAAAAGTCCTAAACCACCCACATTATAAGTTCTTACGTAAGTATTTATTAAAAAGAAAACAACTATAGCCAGCTCCCACCGATTATCATAAATCCTTTCAGAATTAAAGCCCACTTTAAAAAAGATAGCACATAAAATAAAAACATAGGTTAAGGTAAAAGACACTACTCCCCCACGTAAAAGCAAAGAATAATAACCAGACTGTATTGATCCTCCTCCTATATCTACTGTAGTAAGCCGTGAAAAGGTATCCACATCACCATAGCCAAACCATGGATTTTTTAACCATAAATTATATGCTTCAGCCCAAATCATATCTCTACTGTTTAAACCTCTTTCATACCTCGAGGCTTCTTGTAAAAACTCTATATTAGAAGTAAAAAAATAAAATGCTAGCAAACTAACAATACAAAAAAACATAGCTAAAATAATTTTTATGCTTAGCTTAGACTTCAGGTAAAATCCAAAAAAAACAAAAGGCAAAGCCCCGAAAATACCAAGAGCCACCCCCCTAGAGGAACCTAAAAAATTAGACATGAACAGCAAAGCGGCAATCAAAATTACACCCAACGAAAACTTATGGTTCCTCAAACTATTTAACCACAAATAGATGAAGAAACATACAGCTTGAACAGTGCTATAATAATTAACATTAAACATTAATCCGGAAGAAGATCTTATGTTAGTTCCAAATATATACCTACCAAGCGCAACATCCTTATAAGGAAGCTTGGTAACAAGGCCGGCAATCATCAATAAAGCAAAGATTCCATTGGCAGTAGCAATAATCAAGACCAACTTAATTAAAACATCTCTATCAGCTAATAGAACTCTCCATCCAAAAAGAATTAACAATATAAAAATAAAAGAATACAATATAGATTGAAAAACAGATCCTAACTCAACTACTGTAGACTGAGTTATTAAGAATGGAATCAAAGAAAAAATTATAAGTGCAATACCATATACTATAATCAACAGACTTTTATACTTCGAAATCAAACTAAACTTTATGGTTAGTAAAAAAATGCCACTTAATGTTAACAGATAACCAACATACAGGCCTACTTTCTGCTCAGTATAAGAAACGGCACCACCTAAGAATATTAATATAAAAGAAATATTTAAAATGTTTGTTTTCATATTTTATATCCAATAGCTCTTATTTTCTAGAAGGGCCGAAGCCAACCTATTGTGGCAGACACTCTAGATGGTCAACGCCAAAATCATCTGTTTCTTCCCATCTTTCGGCGTCGCCTATAACCACCACCATCGCAAGAAACAGTATATCTGACACTTACTCTCTATTTTCCATTGCTGGCGAGGCTCTAACAAGCTGAGTCCATTCACGGTGAGAATACACATTTAAAAGACAATATATGTTCACAACTAGCATTGATCGTCAAAGCGCTAGTGTAATTAGCCCATTTTTATTTAATAAATGCGTAACTTACTATAAAAAGTAGCTACTACTGTAAAAATGAGTTGTTCGCTAAGCCACGTCACGTAGGGGTCAGGGCAAGATTACGAAGAACCGCGCCAAATAAAGGCTTTCAGCTACTTCATGACAACCACACCAAGTTAAAAGTGTTCTTTTTTAGAACACATTCTGTTCATAAACTGTTCATCTCGATGAATCGCAATAAGTTCTAAAGTTTTTTGTCCCTTTTGAGCTCTAATTTTGAAACGATAACCCCCGCAAGCCCAGTAAATCCGCGGGCTTTCGTAATCTTGCCCTGACGTAGGGGTTTTTCGTGCTCTTGCCTTGTATACTTGCCTTTTTGTATTCACTCCTAACTGCCTTGCCGCTTCTAATGTTTTATCAATCTTTTGACCACCTTTGGCGACGGTTCTTTATTTATTAGAGATAAGTAATATAAAGTCTTATATTTCATCTTTATTACTCAACCTTTTGGCGATCCGCTTAGCCGCCACGCCACCACCATACAAACTGTACTCATCTTTTACAGTACGACCAATATTTCGCATCCTTGCTTCAATTATTTTATCAGTATCTGCACCCTTAATCATCCCCTCATATGATCCGCACTACGCTTGGGGTTTGAGAGCGGAGTAGCAAGAAATGACCAAACTCTGACTGCTACCGCGCAACTTAGAAATATGGCCTCACCCTAGGTTCAATGCGGTACTCAGCGGATTTCGGGGTTAGTGCATATTTAGGTTATGCAGCTAACATGGCGCGATCTGCTATTAAAATGAGGGGATTTCTAAGATCTGCACCCACTAATTCATTAGCTCCTACTTCAATCAGTTCAATCCACTCGGTTTGGTCACGCATGGTCACACAAGCTTTGCCGAAGAAGAAGGCTTCTTTTTGCACACCGCCGCTGTCGGTGAGTACTAGGCCGGTGCGTTGTAGTAGCCAAATCATTTCTAAATAACCCACTGGGTCAATTAGGTGAACATTTAGCGTTAAGCCTTGTTCAGCGATGACTTTGCGGGTGCGTGGGTGCAGGGGTAAAACCACAGAAGCTAGGTTGGCGTGTAGGTGGTTAAGTGCTGTAACAATGGCCGCTAAGCGTTCTGGGTTATCGGTGTTTTCAGCACGGTGCAGTGTGGTAAGTATAAAGCCATCGTCAAGCTCAAAGCCTTGCGGCTGGGTAGCTTGTTGGGCAAAAAACTCGGCGCTGTCTTGCATCACATCCCCCACTTGCAACACTTTAATTGGCTTATCATTAAAGCCTTCACGTGCAAGATTAGCTATGGCGGAATCCGTCGGGCAAAACAATACACTGCTGATTTGATCAGTGAGAATACGGTTAATTTCTTCCGGCATCTGCATATTAAAACTACGCAATCCTGCTTCCACGTGAGCTACAGGAATATGTAACTTAGCTGCTGCCAAGGCACCCGCCAAAGTGGAGTTGGTATCGCCATACACCAGCACCCAATCTGGCTGCTCTTTCAACAATACCTTTTCAATTTCAATCAGCATGCGCCCTGTCATGTCACCATGACTACCGCTATTAATATTTAACTGGTAATCAGGACGTGGAATACCTAGCTGCTCAAAAAACACATCGGACATATTAGCATCAAAATGCTGGCCGGTATGGACTAACACTTCCGTTAAACCGTCGGTTTCTTGGATCGCTTTAGATACCACGCTGGCCTTAATAAATTGCGGTCGCGCGCCAATAATTGTCAATACTTTCATATAAAACCTTAATTAAGATAACCACAATGGCGGATACTATTTTCAATTACTTACATTATTTTTTAAGTTAATTTTAAGTTGCCGTTTAATGCGTGAAAACATCACTAAATACTCGCACTAACTTTCTATTACCACGTTCTGTTAAGTGATTATCATCATAATAAAGAGGATAACCATTCTCGGTACCCATACATGTATCATTTTCGCACAGGCCGTCACTGGTGTTTAGCACAGTAATATTTGGACAAGCTTGTGCTACCGCATGCTGTTTTTCAATTACAAACTGATGGCGAGCATAGTACTGCTCCAGTGAAATAGAAATATCAGCATCCTTACCTAGCCGTAGCTTGCGCGCCATCACTCGGGGCACATCAACTGGCATTTCTGGTATGGGATTAACGAGATAAACCTGACGTTTTTTTGCTAGTGTACAAGTTGTGCTCATTAAGCTTTGCTGAAACTCTTGTAAAAAATCATCCGTCGTCGCTTTGGATGGCTGACTGAAGTAAATTGAAGGTGATTGCTGGGCAGATTCAGTTATATTTTGGCTGCCAAACAAGGCTCCCGTCGTACGGTTAACAATAATTAATGGTATATGCGGTGGTATCTGTTGCAGCTTAGTGGCAATAAACTCATTAAACGCTTCACACTTAAGGTCTACTCGCTGTTTTTTCACTCCAAATAAGGTAGGACAACTGGTATAGCTACTACCATATATACCCACATTATTTTCTGTACTATCCAAGGTATTAGCTAACGACGCTTCAGCTGCCGTAAGTGCTGCGGTCATTACGGAACTAGCATGGCTATCACCGACTACAATGGCACGAATATCATTCCCACCAAAGGTACACCAAGGGAAATCATTTCCCCCCATGGAATGACACTCACCTCGGCGCAGATTTACATTATTCACCTCAGCAGCCGCTTGTTCTACAACTTTTGGCATACGGCCGGCTACGCCTTCATCTAGATAAATCCACAGAGTTGGCATTGCAACCAATGCGGCAGCTAAAGCAATACTGACCGGGGATAATATCGGTCCTTTCCCTTTAAACCAATGTCGGGTGGGGTTTTCCACAAAGTGATAGGATATCCCTCCCAACACCAACGATAAAGCTAAGCCAGCGGCGATAAAGACTGGTTCATTGTTAAGCTCTAGATATACTAAGGCAACATATACAGGCCAGTGCCATAAGTACAGGGAATAGGAGCTTAATCCCACCCACTGGACGCTTGCATATCGTGTCCAAGGCAATTGTTGCACAGCCAACAGTATAAGAGCCGTGCCCACAACGGGTAAGAGTGCGTACGTTCCAGGCCAAGCTGTACTAGCGTCAAAAACTAATATCGAAATAGTAATTAATATTAGTCCTATAACATGCATTAATCGATTAACAGAGTCTGAAAGCCTTAAGTAGGGGCTAAGCAAAAATACCATCCCCCCTGCCAACATTTCCCAAGCTCGGGTAGGCAACAAGAAAAAAGCACCCGAAGGATCTTTATTTGTTAATGAGCCAGAAGCCATTAAAGATACAACAAAACCAACCGTTACAGCTGCTAGCAACCATTTTCGGCTAGGTAAAAATCGCCAAAGTAATAACAGTGCAAGTGGCAGTAATAAATAAAACTGCCATTCTACAGAAAGTGACCAAGTATGCAGCAACCACTTTTCATGTGAAGCTGCATCAAAGTAACCCGCTTCTCGCCAAAAGCGTACGTTAGATAAAAATATCAGTGCATATAAGCTATGAGCGCTTAGTAACTTATAGTCACCTTGCGGCAGCGCCCACCAGCCAATTAGTAACAGTACCAGAATGAGTATCAATAATGCTGGAATAATTCTCTTGGCTCGCGCCATATAGAACTTCCAAACATAACCTACCCCCCCCTTATAACCATTCGCTATATCTTTTTTTTCTAGTCTTGTTACTAGAATACTGGTCATTAGAAAGCCAGAAATGACAAAAAAGACATCAACTCCAACAAAACCACCAGAAAAACCAGTAATGTTAAAATGAAAAAATACAACGCTTAGTACGGCAATGGCTCGCAAAGCATTAATGTCATGACGAAAATGGGATGTGGCAGTTTGAGCTTGCTTAGTCATTGTTATTTCTCGTACTTCGGCTGTCTAATATTTGTTTATAAAGTGTCAGATCTTCTTGGTTAGCAAAGTGGCTATTATGCCAAAGTAGCGTGAAGCATCCTTTTACCTTGCGGCATTTTTCTTTAAGTTCTAAAAACTTGCTCTCTGCTTCTTTGCCATAACCTAGCCCCATATAGCGCTCTGCGATTATTGTACATTCCATGGCGATCAATGGGCGGATTCTGATCTTTAAAATCTGCTGAGTGACAGAGTTAAACGCGGGGTACTCGTAACAGGTTCCACAACGAAATCCTGGCAAGTCGGCATAACTTAAGGTTGAGTCATAGCTCATGCCTGCATCGTTCCAGGCTTGTAAGGTCGTTGGATGTTCCCAACGCAGATAGTGCATGCGGCCACCTAATATATTCTGTGATATACCCTCTTCTCGCATTACGGCACGCAAGCGTTCGGCCTCTGCGGCAATTGCTTCGGGGGCTTGATAGGAGTTGTAGCTAGGGTGCAAGCCAATTTCATGGCCGCGTGTATGAATACGGCGCATCAGCTCTCGAATAGCAGGGTGTTCTGGTTCGTAGTCGGCATCTTTACTCGCGTCTGTACGGCCACAAATGAAGTAAAAAGCACTCACTAAGCCATGTTGTTCCGACTGCTCCATGATCCAATCAAAGGTATTGAATGGGTCAGCAGGGTGCAGTTTTTTACTGCTATTCAAGCGTATAAACGGTGCTGTTAATGCACTTTTAAAGTTTTTCCGTTTTAGTACATCACCGGCCATGCCTCTAATCATGCCTTTCGTCGAACTAAATCCGTAGCGACTGGGGGCATCCACATCATGACTCACCTTCATGCTGAACTGATGTTGCTTTAGCTCAACCTGCGGCCATTGCTTTTGGATTACCTGCCCTAATACGTGCAGCCATTCATCTACTACTGGGCGTTCTAGGTAACCGTGTTTAAAGGCGTGTGAACTGGTGGCCGGAAAGCGTCCGTGGTTATCGAGATCGGTACGGTCGATTTCTTCTACTCGGTTTAGCACCCAATAGGTTAAGCCCAAAATATCGTAGTGGATTATTGCTTGTTGGGCTTGGCGCTCAATGAGCGGCTTAGGTAGTGTCGCTACTCCAGGTGCGGGCAAAGGTTCGCCAAGCACACTCTCCCACCATTCGACGCTGGCATCCCACTGGGTAAAGGGCAAGTCGGAGCGAGATTCATGAAACGCTGCTTCTAGCTTAGGGAAGTAAATACTGCCCTGATCGTGATCAGTAAGCGTTAGCATTAATCCATCTTGGCTGGGCTGTAAGTGAAAATTCAAGCCGAAGCGTTCTTCTAAGATAAGACACAGCCAATTAAGAGCGGCGGGAGTGAAGTGAGACATAGAAATTTAAAACCTTTTAGCCAAGGAAAATAGTTTAGCCACGAAATCAACTAAAATATTTTTGCCACAGAATTACACGGAAAAAGCAACAGCGGTTTAGCCACGAAAGAGCACGGAAAAAAACTATTAGTAAAGGCTATTTTAACTGCATTACTTTTGTTGATTTCGTGGCTAGTTTTAGTAATTTTTTGCCACAGAAATGTGCGGAAATAAGAGTTAGCATTGCAGCTGTTTGAAGAACCGCTGGTAGTAATCAACACTATCAGCAATAATTTTATTGTAGAAACCACCTAGCTCTTTATTTTTAGCTTCTAACCCCAGCCTAGATGCGGTTGACTCTATACCTCTTTGGTAAGCTTGCATTGAGCTTTGTTTCTTATGAACAACACAAAAAATGTATTCAACATCTTGTGGGATAAAATCGGTCAGTAGATTTCGAATAATTACTGTACCTTTTTCAAACTTATCTTTCATGTTTTTCTTATCAATACTACTAGGATTTTGATTTTTGAATTCAATAAAATAAAATCTTTTGTCACCTAATAAAATGGCATCGGGTGATGCTGGCAACCTGCCCTTCTCAAAGTTACTCTCAACATAGCTATCAAAGTCATAAACATAATCTGTTTGACTATCATTGCAAAGATATTCATCTTTATCCATATCATAGCTTGTTTGCTTTAAAGTTGACTTATGCTCTGCAAGCTTAGCCCGCAAAAAATCCCTAATATTATATTTATTCATCCTTTAAAGACTCTTCATCCATGGCTCTGAACACATCGAAGGGTTCTGCTAGCTTTGAAAAAACAGCTTCTAAGTTATCTTTATTATCAATAGCTTTATTTTCTGCTAAATAGAAACCTGTTTCCGCCTCTAGCTCAGCATTATCTGAGTAACGCTTAAGCGCTTCTAGCATATACGGACTATGAGAAGAAATAAGTATATGTACACCACTTTTAGCTAAGCTTACTAAAAGCTTAGCTAGGTTTAATTGCCACTTAGGGTGAAGATGGTTTTCAGGCTCATCAAAAATTAATATTGTATCTTCATTTATAAAGCCATTATCAGATAACAATTGTAAAATACCAAATGCCTTCACACCGCTTGCAGTGTTTTTAATTGATAAACTCTCTTCATCTCTGATAAAAACAAAGTCTTTTAATTGTCGATCATACTCAAGCTCACCATCAATGATACTTTTAATACTACTCTTAAAGGATGAGTTGTCATTACTTTCAAGAAATGATAACAAATCATCAACAGGCAGCTCGATAAGTTTATCAAATAAATCTTTAGTGTGTAATGTAGTATAAGGTATGCCTAATCGAGAAATATGCCTCCTACTCAAATCTAAACCAGACTGACTACGAATAAGCAAGTCATGGTTATTAAGTATTAATGGTGTTTCGATAAACGTGGCATCTCTTAACTCAACTTTTTCAATATCACTTAATAACTGTATCTTATTTCCAGCTAAAACCTTAACATCTATCAGCTTAGTGTCACCATCAAAAAGCTGAATAAAACCTGCACTCTTACCATTTAACAGCACACTAGAGTCAAACTCAGAGGCAAATACCTTACGTAGTGCATTTTCAATAGATTTTTTCTTATTTTCAGGTTCAGCATGTATTTTTTTAATGTTGTCAAAAGCAGCTTTTAAATTAGTTACTGTTTCATTTTCTATACCACCTAGCCCCAAAATTAAATGCTCAATACATTCTAACTTGTCATCCAACTCATGCTCTTCACCACCAATTGCTCTTACGGCCTGTGCATACAGTTCAGGAACATGCTTAAAAGCAGCCACCTCTCGACGGAGGAAGAAAAACAGTTTAGTAAGCGCTTCATTAATTTTAAATTCTTTAGACTCTTGCAGATCTTCTTTGTAACGACTGATCGCTTTAATGATGCAGAAAACAACTTTACCAACCGTACTTTTACCGTTGTCATTTTCACCGGCAATTATGGTCAGTTTTTTTAGATCCATTTCAGCACGCTCTAGCATACCGATATTCTCTAAAATTAGTCTCATTTGAGCAACCTTGTAATGTTCATGGGCTAGCTAGCCTCAGCGCGATGGATCTTGATTTTAGCAGTACAAGACACCTGATACAAAAACTCATGGGGTTGAGGTGCAAGATTGAGCTGTTCTTGCCACTAAAGTTTTTTGCCACTGAAGGATACGGAAAAGAACAATTTTTTAGCCACGAAATTCACGAAAGAACACAAAAACGAAAGCTTTGCCACAGAAGCACACAGAAGCACACAGAAGCACACAGAAGCACACAGAAATTCACTTTAATTACTTGCTTATTATAAGCCTGTGACTTTTTGTGTGAGTTTGTGGCCATACTTATTACAACTAAGATCCGCTCATGCTTTCGTTTGAGTACTGTTGATAGTAGTTAAGATGCTCTGCTTCTGATAATTCAACTTCTTTTAGTGCTTCTACCAAGTGCACCGCCAGCACTACTAACATAGGTAGGTATTGCCCCATTAGTGATTGTTTAAGCAGGAATTTTTCTACTTTTTTAAACTCTTTATTTTCACGGCGTTTGGTGAAATAGCTTCTTTTGGGGCGGCTTAAATCTAGCTTGTAGATGGAATTAACCATCCTTACTTCTAGCTCCATCAGCAGTTCGTTTAGCTCTGCATCCAGTGCCACACCCAGTATAAGGATCAGCCGATCGGCTAGAGTATCCATCTCCTCTGGGGTTAAGAGCACGCCTGCTGGCAGTGGAATACGGTTGAATAACAACAACGATGCATTGATTGCGGAAAAATACGCCTGCATGCGTAACATTTGATGGCGCACTTTGGGATCAAGCCACAGTTTATGCTTGGCCAACAATGCTTCAAAGCCATGAAAAAACTCACGATATGCGCTAACTGAAGAAAATATAACTGCATACTGAATATGCGGATCATAAGGCAAGGCCAAGTTATGATCGAGCATCAGCTCTCTCATTACCGCTGTGGCTGGCTGTGGCATTTCTAGCTTCTGTGAGAAGTCTTCGGTGTAGCGCAAAATTTCATGCTGAGCATCGACTCGTTTTTCTAAGATCACCCCTGCTACACGAGTACTTTCGTCTTTTCGTTTTAAGTAGAAGGTGGTAACAAACGCAACCAGTAAACCGGCGACAAACAAAGATACGAAATTGGCGAGCCCTTGCCAGAGAAATACTGGGTAACCAAAGTACAAGTCCATAGGCTTACCGGATAGTTATAAATAAATGGTTATTAGCTAATATATTTTGGCCACAGAAACACACGGAAAATGATTTTTTAGTTATTATTATAAGTCTGTGTTTTTCTGTGTAATTCTGTGGCTGATTGTTAATAAATTATTTTTAGCCACGAAACCCACTAAATACACGAAAGTTTATTTGCCAAAGAAATACACGGAAACACACAGAAAAATTAATTTTATTATCTTTACCGTTATAAGTCTGTGTGCTTCTGTGGCTAACAGTTACTTACGTATTTCTTGTAAAAAACGATAGGCTTTTAGTAGTTTGGAGTTGGTTTTACTGATCGCGAAGTAAGGAGTTTGTGTTGCGCCAAAACCTCTAAAAAAACGCTCCACAGGCTCGAGCATAGAGCCTTCAAAATCAAAGCTTTTGGTTACTGTTGCTGCAAATTGGATAGCTTCCCACATACACAGGCTAGTAGCGCCACTATTACGCAAATCAGGATCACCGCCGCCCATTAAATAATAAGCTGAATTATCATCCCAAATAAGATAAATACCAGCATGATGACGGCCCTGCTCGTCCTCAGCGATAAATATTTTACAGGCTTGATTTTCGCTAGCTAGCTTATCAATACGATACACTAGATCTTTAGTGTAAGGTAACGCCATATTCTGGCGAGCAAAGACTTTTTCATTAAGAGCAAGAAAAGCATCCACATCTAGATCTGTACGTACTGTTACCCCTTCTTTATTAGATGCCTTTCGTATATCAGTGCGTATATTAGCTTCAAGCCCCTTCCATATTTCATCAATATTGGATAGGTCTTCTAAACGATAAGTATAACGGGATGTTTGCTCAAACCCCATCCAATATAAAGGCAACCAATTGGTTCTATTATAGTGCCAATTTTGCTGATAGTGGGCAAACTCTGGCAGTTGTTTGAAAAGGTTTTGCAGTAAATCTTTTTCTTGAGAAAGACGACGCGCATACTTTGCCGTGCTGGGGCGTAACCAAGGTCCCAGCGTTTGCGTAAGTTTAGGCTGATTAATAATATTTAAACCATAACGCTGACATTTAGTAAAAGGTAAAGAAGCTTGTATTTTATCCCCTTTTTCTACTAACACTACATCCCAGTTATTACCGGCAACAGAATCTAACCACCAGTCTTTACTAAAGATGGGAATGCTGGGTTCGTTTTTGCAGAGTAGGCGGTATTTATCTTTATTAGTCATTTTTCTCTCTAAAAACAGAAATAATTTTTAATTTACTCAACCCAAGCTTTAGCTTGTTCATACTGCGATCGCAACCATATCACATTGTGGTTTAATGATAGCTTGGTTTTGTCGAAAGCTTTTAGCTATTATTTGTATTTACACAATTATGGACAACCACTTTTCACCTTATCTATCAAATCACTTTCTATTTTATGGCCTAAAAAGTATATGTAGGCTGCAGGGCTAATCCATAAAAATACAGCGCCAAACAATAAATAGTAATTGTCGGGGAAAAGTAGGTGAATAGTAATTATAAAAAACAACAGGAGAAAATTAAGAAGCACAAGTAAAAAAGCATTGCCGTGTTCTCTTAAATGCTTATAACTATTAGTATCAATAAGACCTGACTGCCTGACTTTATGCAATGAGATATAAAAATTGATACTTCCCTGTGGACACAATGCTTCATGCGCTAAAAAGATAATTTGAGACATAAGAATAGTTAGAACTAATGAGTACACGGCTAACATTAACCACTTACACTCTTGATTAACAGCAGAGCCGAAGGGGTATAATATAGATAATATAACAAACGCAACAAACCCAAACCCTAACAACACAAGCCATTTGTTACATCTTATTAGCTTATTTCTATTGAAAATCCAAAACTTTCTAGTGGCATGTAATACAAGTATTGGCGCGCTTGCTATATAGTTAAACGCTAGCCCATAGATCCCCAGCAAGGCGAGTTGTGGAAAATTAAAACCATATAAATTTTGTGCTAACTGGGCTTGTACCAAACATGCTTGGCTGTTGTCGTTTATGCAGATATCTAGTAATGCATCTAGATGTAATTGAGTGATGTTGGGTTGCATTAACCAGAGTGACTTGGCATCAGCGCCTAGCGTATTTAATATAAAATACACACACATACCACCGACTACAGTGCCTACGGCATAACGTATGATATAGCCTTCCCACCAACGAGTGTCTTGCTGCTGCACATTCAGTCTTTTTTCGGCAGCACTCATACAAAACTCCAAATAAAATCAGGAAAATGTCAATCCAAAACTATCTTTTTAAACCGTATAACTCTTTAGCTCTTCAAGTGAATCAAGTCCAAAATAATCTAAATATGAATCTATCAAATCAGGATTAGCTTTAAGAAATCGATAATCTACTTTTCTAACATCACCTATACGCTTTGCTGGATTACCTGAAATTATCGAAAAGTCTTCAAACTCACCTTGTACATAAGAGAAGCCTGAAACGATACTTCCTTTGCCTATTTTTGTATTTGGCATAATAATAGCATTTGCACCAACAAAAGTATTATCGCCTATTTCAACTGAACCTTTTACACGACCTTTATGGTCATCAAAGTAAACCTCATGATATTTTTTATTGTAATATCTAATTGAGTGGTGACTACTATGTGTAAATATACCAACTCGTGTCCCAATCTGACAGTCGTTACCGATTCTTATACCGTTAAAAGTGTCAAGAGTTGTAAAATGCCAAATAAAAACATTATTACCTATATCTAATTTATCCCAATGAGAAACATCAATGATATTACTTAGATACAAACTCTTACCATTTCTATCTAAAGCATATACTTTTGGTCGGGCCTTATAAAGACCATTAAAATAAATAAAATTATTTGCCCCCATAACTACCAACCTAATAAACCGTATGGGAAATATAAATTTAATTAATTTTTTCAACATCCAAACCACCCTTAGAAAAAATATAATTTATGTACCCAGAAACAATATACATAAAAGAATAAATAGCTGAAAAAAATACAAACGCTAGCTTTATATCACTAAGATAAGCCCCTATATACATTGAAAAAACAGTCATAAAAAACAATACTATTTGCCATAATAAATCTATTTTTTGTTTTCCTGAATATATAGAAACTTGACTTACTGGGCTAGTAACAAACTTAAAAAAGTACATTGGAGTTAAAATTTGCGCATACTCACCCGCTACTCGCCATTGCTCACCGAAAACCATTTCAAAAAGATCAGGTGCTATAAAAAAAAATATAATACTAGGAACAATAGAAATCATTAATAACTTTTTAAAAGTTCGAGTATAAACATTCTTACAACTGCCTGTATTTACATATGCATAACTTGCCTCTTGCCTAAACACATCGCCTATAGCACTTGCTATTAATGTCATAGGCGCGCCCATAACTCTTTGAGATAACATAAAAAACCCTGCAGATGCACTGTTAAATAAAGAGCTAAGAAGAAAAATCGGCACTTGACCGGAAGCAGTATTAAAACCATGTGCCACGATTAGAAATTTTGGGAAATTAATATATTTTCTAGCTAGTGAGACAATGCGTAATCTTTTAACTCTTGTAATATTTTCTTTGTCTTCTTTATAAATAAAACTACCTAAGACTGCAGTTGATAATGTTTGTCCAATTAACTGCCCACCAACAAGCCCTGAAACACCAATATTATTAAATGCACCAGCTAACTGTACGGCACCAGTACCTGAACTTTGCAGCACTCTGCTTATTGCTAGTCTTCTGTAGTGAGACTTACGATTACTCCAGTAGTTTAAGCTTTGATAAACACCCATTAAAAAAGTAGATGCTGGAATCCAATAAAGCCACATAGACAATTCAGGCACGCCTATGACTTTTATTATCTGGCTATTAAAAACAGCTACCACGATTAAAAGAATTACGCTTACAAAAAAGCTTAATGCTATCGCTAGTGCAACTAAGTTCATTGCATCTCTATCTTTTTTAGGCAATAAAATTGCCATCTCATAACGACCTGTTACCAAAACTGTCAATATTGATGTGATCGCCATATAAAGTGCAAAAACACCAAACTCTTCTGGGCTGTATATACGCGTAAGTATCGGACTAATAGCAATAGGTATTGCCTGTGCTAGACCGGTACCAGTCATCAGGGTAAGCACATTTTTTGCATAAGCACTTTTAGGTAATATTTTTTTTATCATTGATTACTACTTTTAAAATGTGACTTTTTTAAATAGTTAATTCTCGCACAACTCTCTGTTGCTCTTCTGCTGTCATATACGGATGCATAGGCAAGCTGAACACGGTTTTGGCTAACTGTTCTGCTACCGGGAAATCACCTGCTTGGTAGCCTAAATCCTTAAATGCGGTTTGTTGGTGCATGCAAGTGCCGTAGTAAATCATACTAGGGACGCCCTGCTCTTTTAACTTGGTCATGTAGTGCTCGCGATTTTCTGCGACCAAAGTGTACTGTGCCCAAGAACTTAGGTAGCCATTGGGCACTTGTGGGGTTTTCAACTGATCACCCAGTTGGCTATGGTAGTGATCAGCCAAGGCATTTCTGTTTGCTAGCTCTTGTGGAAAGGCGGCGAGCTTTTCTAGCAAAATGGCGGCTTGAATGGTGTCGAGGCGACTGTTAACACCAATACGCACGTTGTCGTATTTGTCTTGGCCTTTACCGTGTACTCGATAAGATTTTATTAGCTCGGCATACTCATCGTTATTGGTAAAGATAGCACCACCATCACCATAGCAGCCCAGCGGTTTAGCGGGGAAAAAGCTGGTAGTGGCAATGTCACCAAAGCTACCTGCGCGTTGGGTATTACCTTTTAGATCAGTAATGGCACCACCAAAACCTTGGGCGGCGTCGGCTATAATTTTTAAGCCGTATTTATCTGCTACTTTTTGAACAGCAGCATAATTAGCAGGTAGACCAAACAAGTCTACGGTCATAATTGCTTTTAGGTTGAACTTGCCTTCTTGCTGTATGGTTTGAATACGCTTTTCTAAATCGACAGGACAGATATTAAAAGTATCGGGATCTGAGTCAACAAATACCGGAGTGGCGTTAGCAAAGGCCACGGTTTCTGCCGAGGCAAAAAAGGTAAAGGTGGGCACCAGCACTGCATCGCCTTCACCTATGTTAAGTGCCATCAGCGCGAGGGTTAAAGCATCGGTGCCGTTGGCACAAGTAATAGCGTGTTTTACGCCTACGTAACTGGCCAACTGGGCTTCTAGTTCTTGTACTTCTGGGCCTAGAATATATTGACCATGATCAAGTACAGTGTGAATGCGTTGGTCGATACGAGATTTTAAGTGCTGGTACTGCGCAGCCAAGTCAATGAATTGCATTTTTAAACCCTTAAGATATTTATTTGCCACGAAATCCACGAAAGAACACGAAAAAAAAATAAACTAAAGAATATGTAGTGGTAAAACCTTACAAGTATTATTTTTATGTTTATTTTCTTTAGGAGTGCTTGTAGGCTTCGAGGCTAATACATTTTAATCATAGAGCTATTCTTTTCACTATGGCTTTTGGGTAAGTGAAGTTAATTAATAGTCCTATCTTTATATTAGTTATTTTTAAGTAATTGATCAGCTGAGCTTCTGCAGCTTTCGGAAGTTCTTTCTGGGCTTTCAGCTCTAATAGCACCCTGCCTTCTACAACAAGGTCAGCTCTAAATTCACCCACTGATTCATTTTTGTATAAAACTTGTAAAGGAACTTCTTTAGCAACAGTCAATCCTTGCCTCTTTAGTTCTAGCTCTAAGGCATTTTGGTAAACCGACTCTAAAAAACCACAACCTAGCTGACGGTAAACTTCAAAAACAGCACCTTGGATTTTATATACCAATTCCTTTTCGTACATATAAGCCTCTTTTTTGCCACGAAATCCACGAAATAACACGAAAAAAATTAATAATAATTTTATATTTATTTTAGTGGGTTTCGTGGATTTCGTGGCTAAATTAGCTTTTTGTTACTATGTTGTTTTCTAGAGTGTAGGTACTGTCGGTATGCTCACACACTGCTACACCTTTGCCTTGTATGGGTAAGTCTAGCTGTTCGCCGAATTCGCTCATCCAGCCGATTTGTTTAGCGGGTACGCCGACCATTAAGGCGTAGGCGGGTACGTCTTTATTAATTACTGCTCCGGCACCGACAAAAGCGTATTCGCCGATGGTGATGCCACACACGATAGTGCAGTTAGCGCCCAAAGTAGCGCCTTTTTTTACTAGAGTGTTTAGGTACTGATCTTTGCGTTCGATAAGTGAGCGTGGGTTGTAGACGTTAGTAAACACCATGCTAGGGCCGCAGAATACGCCTTCTTCTAGGTGTACGTTGTCGTATACTGAGACGTTGTTTTGGATTTTGCAGTGATCGCCAATGGTAACTTTATTGCCGACGAAGACATTTTGGCCAAGGGAGACACCTTTACCTATTTGTGCCCCGCCGCAGACGTGAACGAAGTGCCAAACCCGGCTGCCCTCGCCTATTTGTGCACCGTCATCAACAATGGCTGATTCATGTTTTTGATAATTCATTGGTAAACCCTTTCTGCCACAAAACACACAAGAGATAAAATATTTTTGCCACGAAATCCACGAAAGAACACGAAAAACTTACAAGCCAACTAAAAATATTAAATTGGTAAGACCTTAAATTAATAACTTTATATTTTTTATTTTAGTGGATTTCGTGTATTTCGTGGCTAATATATTAATTTTTAACTTTAGCTAGTAGCGGATGCGGGTTGGTGGGGTTTTCTACTAGCTTGGCTTTGCGCATGACGTCTACGGTTTCTATGGCGGCGCGGTTGTCTTCTACGCCATAGCCATTGCCTTCTAATATGCGTAGGTAGCTTTGGTTATGTAAGTCAGTAAATCCACCGGAGAACTCTAACTCTTCGCCTTCTACATCAATGCTACGATAAGTCAGCTTTTCACCTTGAACGGCATTTTCTGGTAAGTGATTCGCATCTATAGACAAGAACCAGCGCACGTTGGCGCGTTCGTACTGTAAGAAACCAGAAGAGGTTTTCTCGTCACGGTAATGCACTTCGTTATGAGTGATGTTGCCAAAAATAAAGTGCAGCATGTCATAAAAGTGCACGCCAATGTTGGTGGCTACGCCGCCGGACTTTTCATCAAAGCCTTTCCAGGATTTTAAGTACCACTTGCCGCGAGAGGTAAGGTAGGTTAAATCCACATCAAACACTTTGCCTGCCGGTGCTGCTTGTACTTTTTCGCGTAGCGCTAAAATAGACGGATGCAAACGCAGCTGTAAAATCGAGTTAACCTTGGCACCGTATTGCTCTTGATAACGATTTAGCGTGTCTAAGTCTTTGGTATTCAGCACTAATGGCTTTTCGCAGATAACATCAATGCCGTTTTGTAAGGCAAACTTCATGTGCGGTAAATGCAGGTAGTTAGGTGAGCAAATAGCGATGTAGTCTAATTTTTCGCCCTTCTGCTTAAGATCTTCCACGAAACCAGAAAATTCTTCAAACTCGGTAAAAAATTCTGCATTAGGGAAATGGCTGTCCATAATGCCGACAGAGTCGTTGATATCCATAGCAACAACCAGATCGTTGCCTGTCTCTTTAATCGCTTTTAGATGACGTGGAGCGATATAACCAGCGGCACCAATAAGACCAAACTTTTTCATTTTAAAACCTTATAAATATTTTTTGCCACGAAATCCACGAAAGAACACGAAAAATTCAAAATTTATCTAAAAATTTTTAATTGGTAAGATCTTATAAGCAATAATCTTATGTTTGTCTTATTTTAGTGTGTTTCGTGGATTTCGTGGCTAATAGTAAGTTAGAGGCGCAGGTCGGATTCACCTTTTTTGAGGACGTATTTAACGTCATAAAGAACGTGCTTTTCTTTACCGTAACTGCGTATTTTTGCTTCGCCCCACGCTTTAAATTCGCTGTGATCCACGGCTAGTACTATTGCATCGTAACTATTAGGCGTTAACGTTTTTACTAACTCGATACCATACTCGTGTTTTACTTCATCGGGATCGGCCCAAGTATCGTGTACATCGACTTGCATATTGAAGCTTTTAAGCTCATCAACCATGTCGATAATTTTAGTGTTACGCACATCGGGGCAATCACCTTTAAAGGTAAAGCCTAAAATTAATACTCGTGCTTCATCTATATGAATTTTCTTACGAGATACCGCTTTTACCAATTGTGTAGCAGTGTAACGGCCCATGCCATCGTTAATGCGGCGACCGGCCAAGATAACTTCTGGCTGATAACCCACTTCTTTGGCTTTATAGGTCAGGTAATAGGGGTCTACGCTAATGCAATGGCCACCGACTAAGCCAGGCTTAAAGGGTAGAAAGTTCCACTTAGTACCTGCCGCCTCTAGCACTTCTTGAGTATCAATACCCAACTGATTAAATATTTTCGCAAACTCATTAATAATAGCAATGTTAAGATCGCGCTGCGTATTCTCAATTACTTTAGCTGCTTCTGCCACTTTAATTGAACTTGCGGAGTAGGTGCCGGCGGTAATAATAGAACCGTACAAATCATCTATGAATTTGGCAATTCCTGGGGTTGATCCCGAAGTGATCTTTTTAATTTTAGTTAAGGTGTTTACCTTGTCACCCGGGTTAATACGCTCTGGGCTGTAACCGGCATAAAATTCTTGATTAAACCTAAGGCCCGAGCCTTTTTCAATAATCGGTAAACATACTTCTTCGGTGGCACCGGGGTAAACCGTTGATTCGTAAATAACGATATCATTTTCTTTAATCACGGTAGCCAGCATGGCAGATGCTTTGCGCAATGGTGTTAAGTCCGGGGCATTGGCATCATCAATAGGCGTGGGTACAGTAACAATGTAAACATTACAGTCGGCAAGGTCTTTTATGTTGCTACTAAACTTCAAGCCTTTCACAGATTGTAATGATTCATCATCTACTTCACGCGTTGAGTCGTGGCCGCCAACCAGTTCATCTATCCGCTTTTGATTAATATCAAAACCAATGACATCTCTTGCTTTACCAAATTCAACGGCGAGTGGCAGCCCAACATAACCTAAGCCGATAATGGCTATTTTTACTTCACTTTGCTTAAGCATCTACTAAACCTTTTCTTTTAAAAATTATTTGCAACGAAACACAGGTAAAGGGCAATGTTGAATGTTGAATGATTCTAAAGGCAATGTTGAATGCTTTTTAAAGGCAATGTTGAATGTTGAATAAACCAAAAATATTTCTGCAACGGAATCCGCGAAACCCACGGAAAAATAGAGATCAAATCTGAAAAGACACATCTAATGGTTAAGACCTTAACAATCAATATCTTTTAGTCACTTTTCGACCTTATCCCGGCTTAATTTTTCTGCGGATTCTGCGGATTCCGTTGCAAAAGATCTTTAGAGCTTATTGCTGGCGCAGTACCCACAGATAAAGCAGCGGCTACAAAGGGCACCGCACTAGCTCTTACCAATAATACGCCCTTTTCGCTTTTATCCTTATTTTTCCGTGTATTCCGTGGCAAAATTTCTTATCTTGATCTTTTGACCTTCATTCAACATTTACAACTCAAAATTCAACATTGAATTTAAGACTTATATTCGTAGTTGTAGTAACCGTAGTTACCATAGCCATAAGCGGAAGCTTTGCGCTCGACGGCATTAAAGACAATGCCTTTAACATTAATGCCATTTTGCTGATAACGACGCTGAGCTACTTCTACTTCTTTAAGCGGGTTTTGAGCGAAGCGGCTTACCATGAGCGTAGTGCCGGCCTGGGCACTGATAATCACCGGATCGGTCACCGCTAATACTGGCGGGGTATCGATAATAACCAGATCATATTGCTTGCCAACTTCTGCCAGCAGTTTGCTGAAGTTGTCATGCATCAACAGCTCGGAGGGATTTGGCGGCACTTGGCCGCGAGCTATAAAGTGTAGGTTATCTATTTCTGCGCTGTGTACGGCTTGCGATAAATCTAATCGACCGCTTAACAGCTCAGATAAACCCTGCTCTGCTTTTTTATTAAAAATGGCATGCAAATAACCTTTGCGCATATCGCCATCTATTAGTAAGACTTTTTGGCCAGACTGCGCGCAAATGGCTGCTAGGTTAGAGCTGATAAATGACTTACCCACCTCTGGGCTTGGGCCACCAATAGCGATCACATTATTATTAGCTTCTAACATGGCAAAGTGCAAGCTGGTGCGCAGTGCCCGTAACGACTCTATCGCTAAGTCTGCGGGGTTAACTATCGCCAATAAACTGCCTTGCTCTACCCGTGCATTTTTACGTCTGTTTTTAATGGTATTTTTTTGCTGAAGTTCACTTAACGGTATGCTGGCATACACGTTAATGCCCGCTTGCTCAAAGTCTTCGGGGTTTTCTACGCCACGGTTAAGCAAACCACGCACTAGTACCAAGCCCACGCCAAACATGCCACCCAACATGGTCGCCAACACCACGATAAGTGGTTTTTTCGGTTTGACTGGTGCAGGCGCGGTAACGGCATCGTCTATGATGCGCACGTTACCTACGGTGCCGGCTTTAACAATGTTCAGCTCTTGCACCTTGTTTAACAGCTGAATGTAAATCTCTTGGCTGACTTCCATGTCTCGCGTGAGGCGTAAAATTTCTTGCTGAGTGTTAGGTAAGTTTTCTACTTTTTCAGACAATTCTTGTTTGTCTCTAGCCAATGATTGCTTTTTTTCGAGCAGCGCTTGGTAGCTGGGGTGGGCACGGGTGTATAAGCGGCTAAGTTCAGACTCTTTAAAAGAGAGCTCATTCAGCTGCTTTTCTAGATCGACTAATTGGGTTAATACGCTTTGAGTTTCTAACCCTAAGTCGACTGATTTATTTTGTTGGCGATATTGGTTTAATCGCTCTTCAGCTTGGTCTAGCTTGCCCTTAAGCTCGGGTTGCTGGTCAGATAAAAACTGCAGGCTCTTTTCAGCTTCTGCCGACTGGCGCTGAATATTTTGCAATAAATATTGCTGAGCAACGGCATTCAGGCTATTGGTAATCTCTGCGGGGTTAGCACCGGTTAAGCTTAATTCTAGAATCCCCGTCGCTTTGCCTTTTTCGCTAACGCTTAAACCAGTTTTAAGAGTAGTAATAGCTTCTAAATGGCTAGCTTTAACCAATGTAAACTCGGTGTTAGGGCGGGCGACTAAATCGGTCACTAAAATGCGAATACCGCTTTGCTCGGCCAGTTGATTCACTTGACCTTGCAGCACGACTTTGTTGTCTGCATTAAGTAGGTCGAACCCCTGCTCGGTAGTGCGCAGCGTGAGTGCTTTATTTAGCTGACTATTGGGTACGTCCAATTGGCTGACATTAATTTGCTCGCCACCCCAAGCGTAGCTACTGAACATGCTGGCATTGGCGGGTTGTTCTTCTTGATAACGACGCGCAAAAAAATTGCCAACCAGTGGGAAGCGTTTAGGGGCTACGATAATATCGCGTTTCACTTCATCAACTGCAGCGCCTAATATTTTACGCGAGGTAATAATATTAATCTCGGCATCGGCACTGCTTTTACCGCCCGAAAACATTTCGCCCATGTCGCCAAAGGCTGCCATACCGCCTGATTTTTCTTCTACTTGTAGTAGTGCGTTGGCTTTGTATTCTGGCGTGGCCAGCAAGGCGTAGGCTACGCCTAAGATCATGGCAATGGCGGTGATGCTAATGATGATCCATTTGCCATCCATAAGCAGGCCAAACAACCTGCCTAGATCTATTTCATCCTCTTGATCGCTCTGTTGCGGCCGCGAGTTAATTGCAGTTTGCTGTGTCATTACTGGTTCTCTTGTTTAAAACTAAAAAAGTTATTTTGCAACGGAATCCACGGAACCCGCGGAAAAATTAACATAACACTAAGTACGAAATTTTATGTGTTAAGAGCATTAGCGGCGCGCTTACCTTTTATATCAGTGTTTTGCTGCTGGAGCGGGTGTTGGCTGTGAGCTTAAAAACTAAATAATTTTTGCAACGGAATCCGCTGAACCCGTAGGAAAATTAAGATAGAACCAGAATAAATATCTTATGGGTAAGGCCTAAAAAACAGCAAGTGGAATCTCTGTTGCTCTTATCTCATCTTAATTTTTCTGCGCATTCCGTGTTTTTCCGTTACGAAATGGTTTCAGGGTCTATAGTTCTAAATACATAAAGGGCAAGGAGGCTCGTATGTATGAAGAAGAACTAACTTACAAAATCCGAGGCGCAGTATTTGAAGTGTATCGACAGCTCGGCTCTGGTTTTTTAGAAGCAGTTTATCAAAAGGCCTTGATGCACGAACTCATAGCCCAAGGTCTTGCAGTAAAGTGTGAGCCACAACTTATCGTGTACTACAAAAACCATGAGGTAGGCGAGTATAGGGCCGACTTAATAGTCGAGGACAAAGTGTTGCTAGAGCTAAAAGCCCAAACCAGCTTACATCACTCATCAGAAGCACAAGTAATCAACTACTTAAAGATTACCGGTTTGAAACTAGGACTGTTAATCAACTTCAATTGGCCCAAGGCGACTATCAAACGCATAGTACATAACCACTAGGGCTTTTTCGCAACGGAATCCACTGAGTCCGCGGAAAAATAGTGATCAAATCTGAAAGTGCGTACTTAATGGTTAAGACCTTACCAATAAGATCCCTTAGTCACTTTTCGCTCTTATCTCATCTTAATATTTCCGTGGGTTCCGTGGATTCCGTTGCGAAGGCATTTTCCCTGTGTCACTTTCCGAGTTTCTCGGCCCAGAGTTTGCTGTTTTTGGCGATAAGTTCGTAGACGTGCTGGAACGCTTCTTCGCTTTTTTTGTATGGATCGGGTATTTCTTGGTTGCTGTTCCATTGGCCTAGCAAGAAGGTTTTGCCGCGGGCTTCGGGGGCTAGCCTAGTGATGCTTTCTTTGTGTTTGCTTTCCATAACCAAAATAACGTCTGCTTCTCGGCATAGTTCTTTAGTTAGCTGGCGAGCGCTGTGTGTCGGGCACGCTACATCGTGCTGCTCGGCTACCTTTTTGGCAGTAGCATCTATGTCGTGATCAACCAAAGCGCCTAAGCCCGCTGAGTGCACGGTTTTATTGGGCAAGGCTTGTTTTAGCAAAAACTCAGCGGTAGGGCTGCGGCAAATATTACCCACGCAGACCACTAAAATATTATTAAACATTTTAACACCTAAAAGATGAAATATTTTTCGCCACGGAATACACGGAATCACACGGAATCACACGGAAAAAGATCCAAACAAGTGATCTCTATGGTTAAGACCTTACATAATAAAAGTCTCTTTGGCTGTTGGGTTGTTGCCCTACTTCCGTGTTGTTCCGTGACTCTCGTAGCAAAGAAGCGTGGCAAAGAGCACTAGTGTTGAATGTTAGTTTTTGACCTTAACTCAACATTCAACACTCATAATTCAACACTAAATCTATTCGCCTACGCGGGTGCCGGTGTATACGCCGGATAGGGTTGGTAGTAATTGGCCTACTACGCGGTTCCAGCGGGAGATGGGGGCGGCGGTAACAAATACGATGTCTCGTTCTTGCAGCTTAAAGCTGTCGGCCAGCACCAGGGCGGCGGCATTTTTGGCATCTAGCTGATACACATCGGCAATGCGGCCGCTCTCGGTGGGGGCGCGCCTAAACACAAACACCCCGGTGGCGTCTGAGGTTACTTGGCTCATGCCTTCTGCATCGGCCAGTGCTTCGGCCAAGGTTTTACCGTTGCGGCCCATAGGTAGGGTTTGTTGCTTGCCCACTTCGCCCAGTACAAAGACTTTGCTGTCGTCGTTACGGTTAATATTGATCACATCATTAGGCTGCAACAAAATATTTTGGCTTACATCACCGTCTTTATAGAGATCGCGCAGCGAGAAACGAAAGCTTTGCTCGCCGCGGTTTAGCACCACGGTTTGCCAGTCGGCAAACTCAGTAACACCACCGGCTTTGCTGACGGCATCTATTAACGTAAGGGGGATGTTAGTAATAGGCAGGGTGCCGGGGTTTTCTACCTCACCTGTTACATACACCCACTTAGAGCGAAACGCCGCTATGGTGACATCCACTTGCGGGCTTTCTACGTAACGGGCTAGGCGCTTGCTAATTAAATCACGAACTTCACTTACCTTTAAGCCGGCTACTTGAATATTGCCAATGTAGGGATAAAACATGGTGCCGTCGGTGTGCACCCAGTTACCGGCTTCTTCTGAGCTTCTGTATTGGCCCGCAGGAGTAGTCAGCTCAGGGTGATCCCATACGGTAACACTTAATACATCACCTGGGCCTACACGATAATCATATTCGGCAATTTGTTCGCGCAGGGCTTGATCGCTAGCTGGCACCACGGCAGGGGTCGCCGATTGCGCCATTACAGATGCTGCGGTAATGGGGTAAATATCGATGAGCTCACTCAAGTCATCATTTTTGTCGTGATATTGATCCACAACTGTGCCGTACGAGTCTGAAAAATGAGAGCCGGGGATCACGGTGCAAGCACTGAGTAGTACTGTGCTTAATAATAGAACTGGAATTGAATAAGCATATTTCATTAAGTTATATCTACTGTTTAATAGGTAAGAAACAATAAAAGCAAGTGTGCTTAGTGAATGGGCGACTAATTTAGCCTAAACAAATTACTACGCTGGTAATTAAGGGCGATGGCTGCGTAAAGCGGGGCTAACTAGGTGAGTGAAGTGCTCTATTAAACTTAGCTAAACGTTAACAGAGCACACCCAACTTGCCTTAAAAATAAACAAACTGCTAGATGGTTAAAAAACAGCCACTTAATTGCTGTAATTTTAAATAGGCACGCTACCGCCACAAGGTTGCAGCCCCTCGATGCTGATTTAAAACTATTTATACCTTTGATTTTTAATGGTTTTTTAATTTTAAAATCAAAGGTAATTTTGAGTCCTTAGCCCTTTATTCTTAAAATGCGTTGCAATTTAAAATGAGTGACTAAGAAAAATTTGGACGTATGCTACCATAAAAAAGTGTGAGGTGTAGTACCCAATTCGACTGACATAAATACCAATCTTTTAGCATTAGCATTTAATAATATACTTAAGTCGGGATCCAGATTAAGTTTTCGTTACCTAACTGGCTTTTAAATGGTAAATTACACGCCATTATGTATCATTTGAATACATTGCTAGCGTCGGTTTAACATAACCATACAGTTTACTGTGCTAGGTTGTAAAAACTAACTACAAGGAGAATAAAGATGAAAAAGGCAGCTATTGCTTTATTACTGGGTGCAGCTTTTGCTTTGCCCGCACAGGCACAAACAGTAACGGGTACTGGCACTGCAACTACAGGTGCCGCTGGTACTGCGGGCGCGGGCACTGCAGCCGGTGGCGTTGCTGCTGGCTCTGCGGTAGGTTTGGGTACTGCTGCTGTGGCTGTGGCGGGTGCTGTTGCTGCCGCTGCCGCAATTGCTGTTGCGGTGTCGGCTAACAGCAGTGATGACAATAGTACTCCTGGTACTACACCTGGTACTACTCCAGGTACTACTAACTAAGCGCAGTTAGCTTGATTATCAATTAAGGGGCTTAGCCCCTTTTTATTTGCTTTTTTCTTGCTGGTAAATTTTATGCAAACCGCGTTTTATGCAGGCGTTGCTCGGGCGGTGGCGTTAACAGCTGCGCTGTTGCTCGCTGGCTGTAATCAAAGAATCGCCGACGTTAATGCCACCTTGCAACTGGCGGCCTTAGGCTATAAAGATGTGGCCATCACTAAAGAATACGTTGCAGCCCTGCCCTATGCCGCCATTCAGTTTAAATGGGGCCACGGCCCACGCGTGCTATCTGCGTTAGCGTTTGCAGAAGGTGAGGAATTGAAGTGGGTGACTCAAGATAAAGCCATGATAGTGACGCAGCATGGCCGTTTGGTGCGCACGCAGGGCTTTAGCCACAATCTTACTTATACCGCCAATATCAATAATGATCCTTTGCCACAGCTGCTGCAATTATGGCAACAAGGCAACCCTGCGTTACTGCGCTGGGGCACAGAGCACGATTGGCAACCCGGTTACTTTAGTGGTTATAAGGCGATATCTCGCTTTGAATACCGCGGGCCAGAGCAAGTGACTATTTTGAATGAGCCCGTCACTTTAGTAAAATTTAGTGAGTTGGTAATTTATCCCAAGTTAAATATTGAACAAGAAAATACCTTTTGGTTAGCTACCGACACCGGTGCCGTTATTAAAAGTCGGCAGTTTATTGGGCCGGGCTTGCCGGCAGTAGAAATTACTTTACTTAAGCCTTATCAACCATGAAACATCTAGCTATTCGTATTTTTACATTACTTGCCGTTTTGTTATTACCCAGCATGTTATTTAATGCACCTTTAGCGGCCACGGCCAACCCCCTACCCGCCAACCCTGTGAACATAGCGGTGCGCACTCCAGCAACGTCTAGCGTCTTGCAGCTGCAATTTAATCAGCCGGTGCGTTGGGAGCAAGTGTTAGCGCAATTGCAAGCCACTGGCTTAGATGCCCGCTGGGGCCAGTTAACTAAACCCAGTGAACAAATAGAGCTGGAAATACTACGCACCTTGGTGATAACCGACTTAGAGGTATTGGGCCAGCGCTGGGGGCGCCAAGGCAAACACGGCTTGCTGCGTGCCAGCGTAGAGCTGATTGCGCAGTTAAAAGCGCTTCCCTTAGTACCACGCCAGCCAGTGAGCATGAATATTGATCAAGTGCGACTGTATGCCCGCTTTAATCCTTTATTAAGTGGCGATTACCAATTGCATTTGCCGCCCCGCTCTAATGTGGTGTGGGCCCAAGGCTTAGTGCATTTACCGGGTAAACGACCTTTTGTGGGCGGTGGTTTTGCTTATGATTATGGTCGGCGGTTAACTTTACTGTCTGGCGCAGAACAACATCAAGTTTGGATTATTCAGCCAGACGGCAAAATAATGAGCAGCCCTGTTGACCCGTTTGCCCCGGTCTTTGTGGGTGTGGCGCCTGGGGCCACCTTGTATGTGGGCTTTGCCAACTTGCCAACACAGTTTGCCGATTTGAACCAACGCATTATGACTCTTTTTGCCAACCGAGAAATTTAATGAAACAGCTTTTTCATTACCGCGCCTTGGGGTTAGCCATGGCGGCTGTATTACCTGCACCTGCCTTTGCTGAACCGTTAACGCCTTTTGTGCCGATGCCGTCGCAGTCGGACTTTGGTGGCGCCGGGTTAATGCAAATGCCTTCTGCCCGCATGAATAAAGAAGGTGAATTTAGCCTTAACTATTTTGATACCGACCAATATCGGCGCTATTCATTGTCTTTACAGTTGTTTCCTTGGCTGGAAACCACCATACGCTATGTGGATGTGCGCACAAAAAAGTATGGTGGTAATGGTGATTTTGGCGGCGATCAAACCCTTAAAGATAAGGGTATAGACGCCAAGGTAAGATTACTAAAAGAGCGCCAATGGCTGCCCGAGCTAAGTGTAGGGGCGCGCGACTTGGGCGGCACTGGCTTGTTTGCTTCTGAATTTATGGCGGCCAGTAAACGACTTGGCCCATTAGACTTAACGCTGGGTATGGGTTGGGGTTATTTAGGTACTCGCGGCAACATCAGTAACCCTTTTTGTGAAGTGGCAGACGGCTTTTGCGATCGCCCTATTGGCACGCTGGGCAGCGGCGGTAAGTTTGATGCTAATAAAATGTTTCGTGGCACCGCGGCCTTGTTTGGTGGCGTAGAGTATCAAACGCCTTGGCAACCGCTGCGCTTAAAGATGGAATATGACAGCAATAACTATGTAAATGATGTAGCGGGTAAGCTAGACGTAGACTCCCCCATTAACGTAGGTGCGGTTTATAGGGCTTTTGATTGGTTAGATTTGCATGCCGGACTTGAGCGCGGTAACACCTTCAACTTAGGCATTACTATGCGCACCAATTTTAATGAACTTACGCCGAGCTGGAACGATGTGCCGCATCCTGAATATGCCTTTAGGTCTGCCTCTACTGAAGCAGCCAGCGCTTTGGCACCAGAGCAGGCCGATTGGGAACGTTTACAAGGCGATTTAGCTAGTAATGCGGGCTATAACAATGCGGATATTTATCGTACTAATAATGAGCTGATTATTAAGGCCGAGCAGGGTAAGTATCGCGACCGTAGCGAGGCTCAACAACGTGCCGCTATGCTGCTGGCTAATCAGGTGCCAGACGATATTACAACGGTGCACTTAATTGAACAGAAAAAAAGCTTACCTCTTACTGAGCAAACCTTTGATATGCCAGCCCTGCGCTTGGCGGCCAACAATGCGTATGTGGGCGCTGAGTTAGGCGATTCCTTTAGTACGCACGAACCGGGTAACTACCAAAGCGCCACTGCGGTTGCTGAGGCCAATAATCGGCTGCGCTTTGGTTTGTCACCGGTATTACAGCAGTCGTTTGGTGGCCCAGAATCGTTTTATATGTATCAAATTGGTTTGCTAGCGGGTGCAGAAGCTAACGTAACTGACCATTGGCTGGCTTCTGCTGCCTTATATGTGAACTTGTTAGATAACTACGACAAGTTGGATGAGGGCTATCGCGGTGGAACAGCAGTACTGCCGCCGGTGCGTACTAATATTCGAAAATATGTGAAAGACAACCCAGTGCGGCTAGAGAACCTGCAGTTAACTTGGCTAGACCGAGTAGCGCCTAATTGGTATGCCCAAGGTTATGGTGGTTATTTAGAGCTGATGTTTGCCGGTGCGGGTGGCGAGGTGTTGTATCGCCCTACTGATACTAATTGGGCACTGGGTGCCAACGCTAACTGGGTGAAGCAGCGTGATTATGACTCCCAAATAGGTTTGTTAGATTATTCGGTTAACACCGGCCATGTGAGCGCGTATTACGACATACCGGGCCTGCAAAACACGCTGCTGCAAGTGCATGCAGGCCAATATTTAGCCGGTGACAAAGGCGCCACCTTTGATATTTCACATAAATTTGACAGCGGGATTATTGCCGGCGCGTTTGCTACTTTTACTGATGTGTCGAGCGAGGACTTTGGTGAGGGTAGCTTTAACAAGGGGTTTTATTTGTCGATTCCGTTCGACATTATGACGCTTAACCCCAGCACTAGTCGCGCCAATATCAGTTGGGTTCCGCTAACCCGAGACGGCGGCCAAATGCTCGGTCGCAGATACGGTCTATACGGCCTTACCGACGCTAGAGCACCCTATTTGGGGCTTTAATAAAATCAGCGCCCGGCGCCCAGCACCAAGCGCCCAGTAAAACAGAAAGCCCTGAGTCAGATGACTTGGGGCTTTTTTATTGCCACTAGATACAAACCTAAAGCCATATCTGCCACGGAATCCACGAAACCCACGGAAAAATTAAGATGGGATAAGAGCGAAAAATGACTAAGGGATCTTATTGGTAAGAGCAAGCATCCCGCAGCTTTACGCCCTACGCTATACGCTATACGCCGTAAGTTAAAGATAGACACCGTTCTGGTAGCCTCGGTAAGACGGCATGGGCTTGATCTTACCCATAAATTATCTTTTCAGATCTGATCTCTATTTTTCCGTGTTCTTCCGTGTATTCCGTGGCAAAAAAGTTTTTAATCTTTAATGGCGAGATACCGGGGCCGTCATGCCGAGCCTGACCCTATACCGGTAAGGCTGCATAGGGCTCGATCTTACCTTAAATCTATTTTTGCCACGGAATCCACGAAACCCACGGAAAAATAAGGATAAGATCTGAAACGAGCTTCTGACTGTAAAAGCAGACACAAAGCCTGCAAGTATGTAAGCCTTGCCCTTACCATTAAGGCTTTTTCGATCTTATGTTGATCTTTTCGTGGGTTTCGCGGTTTTCGTTGCAGATATATCTTTAGGTTTTAAAGACTTCTGCCTAGGCGCAATGACGAGAATATTGCCACTACGCCCTACGTCGTCATTGCGAGCGCAGCGAAGCAATCCATTCTGCAAAGCCGCACAGTGCCTAAACCTAGATTGCCGCGTCGCTACGCTCCTCGCAATGACGAGAGTATTGCCACTACGCCCTACGTCGTCATTGCGAGCGCAGCGAAGCAATCCATTCTGGAATGGCCCCGAATAAGTAGACACTTCTTCAGAGTGAGGAAGTGTATGCAATACCGAACCAAA
>NZ_JBHTJS010000009.1:0-8857 GCF_042676125.1 Oceanisphaera ostreae | reverse complement strand
CCCAACGCATATGCACAGCAACTTAATGCTGCTTAAACTGGTGTCTACTTTAGTCGAGCCATTCCAATCTTTTAACTCAACATTCAACATTCAACATTCAACATTCAAAGCTTTGTCCACTCTATTGGCTGTTTGCCTTGCTGTTGTAACAGCTGGTTAGTTTGGGAGAAGTGTTGGCAACCGAAGAAGCCTCGGTAGGCGGATAAGGGGCTGGGGTGGACCGCGGTGAGTATGTGGTGGCGCTGTGGGTCTATGGCAGCGCCCTTTTTTTGCGCATGGCTGCCCCACAGTAAAAACACCGCACCGGAGCAGTGATCGTTGACGGTTTGAATGACTTTGTCAGTAAAGGTTTCCCAACCCAGTTTGGCGTGGGAGTGTGCCTTGCCAGCTTCTACGGTGAGTACGGTGTTGATCATTAACACGCCCTGCTCTGCCCACGAGGTTAAATAGCCGTGTTCTGGGGCGATAAAGCCGGGTATGTCTGTGGTTAGCTCTTTGTACATATTACGTAACGAGGGCGGTACTTTTACACCAGGCTGCACCGAGAAGCATAAGCCGTGGGCTTGGTTGGGGCCGTGGTAAGGGTCTTGCCCGAGTATGACTACTTTTACTTGGCTGAGCTCGGTGTGTTTAAAGGCGTTAAATACGTCTTGCTCTGGTGGGTAAATCACTTTGCCAGCAGCACGCTCTTGTGCAACAAATTCGAGGGTTTGCTGAAGATAAGGCTGCTGTTTTTCTTGTGCTATTAGTTGGGACCAAGTTAGGGGCATTTGATTTCTGCTTTGATTAAAGAGTGAAGGGAGACATGACATCAAAACCTAACCCTATTTTGCCACGGAATCCACGGAAAAATTAAGATAGGAGAGGAGGAATAGTGTTGAGTTATGAATGTTGAATGTTGAATGTTGAATGTTGAATGTTGAATGTTGAATGTTGAATGTTGAATATTGAGTGAAAAGTGACCACCCCAAGCAATTAACTCAACATTCATAACTAAAAACTCAACACTAGCCCGGGCTCCTTGATCTTACCCATAAAATATCTTTTCAGATCTGATCTCTATTTTTCCGTGTTCTTCCGTGTATTCCGTGGCAAAAAAGTTTTTAATCTTTAACGGCGAGATACCGGAGCGCGTCCGGTAAGACGGCAACATATAAAAAAAGGCCTGTCGATTGCTCGACAGGCCTTTCTATTTGCGGTTAAGCGGTGATTAGCCGTTTAAGCGCTTGTCGTTAGTACGACGTGGTGAACGTGGCTTGCGGTCGTCGTTAGGACGGAAGCTTGCACGACGTGGCTGTGGGCCACCTTCGTACTTGGCCAAGTTCAATGGGCGCTGACAAACGCGAACGTTTTGCAGTACCTTTTGCACTTCCGACGTCATGCCTTGTGGCAGGTCTACGGTAGAGAACTCGTCATGGATCTGGATTTGACCAATGAAACGAGACTCTAGGTCGGCTTCGTTAGCGATAGCACCAACCAAGTGGCCAGGCTTAACACCGTGCACACGGCCTACGTCAACGCGGAAGGTTTCCATGGCAACTTCGTCACGGCCCGAGCGAGGGGCACGAGGTGCGCGCTCACTACGGTCGTTGCGATCATTACGGTCACGGCTTTCGCGTACTTCTGGGCGACGAGCAGCTTGCGGACGGTCTTCCATAAACAATGGACGGTCACCTTGCAGCAAACGAGCCAAACCGGCTGCTAGCTGTGCTGCATCTAAGCCTTCTTCTTCTAATGACGCGATCATTTCAACAAACGGTGCCAGTGATTTCTCATCGGCTTCTACACTAACACGCAGGCTAGTTTTGAAGCGCTCGGCACGGATCTTGTTGATCTCGTCGGCAGAAGGCATCTGCATTTCTTCAATTGGCTGGCGAGTATGACGTTCAAGGTTGTACAGGCTGCGTTTTTCGCGACCGGTAACAAACAAAATTGCATCACCTTCACGACCAGCACGACCGGTACGACCAATACGGTGTACGTAAGATTCGTTGTCGTGTGGCATATCGAAGTTAACTACGTGACTGATACGCTCAACGTCCAGACCACGAGCTACTACGTCGGTAGCAACCAAGATGTTCAAGCGACCGTTTTTGAGGCGCTCAATTACTTTTTCACGCAATTTCTGCGGAATATCACCGTGCAATGCTTCACAAGCGTGGCCTTCGCGGCTCATCATCTCGGCAAGATCTTCGGCGTCTTTACGAGTACGTACGAATACCAGCATGGCATCCATTTTTTCGGTTTCTACCAAACGGCATAAACCTTCGTGCTTGTTCATTCCACGTACAAACCAGTAGCGCTGCTTGATGCTAGAGTTAGTACGAGTTTTGTTTTCAATGCGCACTTCTTTCGGGTTGTTCAGGTATTTTTGTGCAACACGCTGAATAACCGGCGGCATAGTGGCCGAGAACAAGGCAATTTGGCGAGTAGCTGGAGTTTGTTCCAAAATCCATTCTACGTCGTCGATAAAGCCCATGCGCAACATCTCATCGGCTTCGTCCAGCACTAATGCTTTCAGATTATCCAACTTCAACGTGCCACGACGCATGTGGTCCATTACGCGACCTGGGGTACCCACAACAATGTCGACACCGCGCTTAAGTGCACGAATTTGGGTGTCGTACGCTTGGCCACCATAGATGGACATAATACGAATGTCTTTACGATATTTGGCGTAGCCTTCAAACGACTCGGCAACCTGGATGGCCAGTTCGCGAGTTGGAGCTAATACCAATACTTGAGGAGTTGCATTACCACCGGTAATGGTGCTTAACAGCGGCAGTGCGAACGCGGCTGTTTTACCAGTACCGGTTTGTGCCAAGCCTAAAACGTCACGGCCTTCAAGCAAAGTAGGAATAGCGGCAGCCTGAATAGCAGAAGGCGTCACATAACCGGCGTCGGCTAGTGCTTTTAAGATTTCAGGCGCTAAACCCAGTTCAGTGAAGGCAGGAGCATTTTCAGCAAGTACAAGAGTAGAATTTGTCATTTAACAGTTCCGAATAAATAGAATGTCGGCGGACTGATACAGTAAAAGGCCAGGGACAACCCATGCTCACATAAGTGAGGGTTTCCCTTTGCAGAGTGTGTAACACACTAAGATTCACAAGGCTAAATCTGGCCGTTTTTGTCTCAACACCGCCATGGTGATCGAGCTGGCTAATACCAGTCCGTCTTTCTCATCATGGATGTCGATCTGCCAGACTTTGTGTCGTCGCGCCCAAATGGAGGGGACGTGCGAACCCTTAATAGGGAACGCGTCGTTTGGCGCGGACGTGATTTGCATTAACTTCCTGTTCAACGCAATATAACCCGCTTCAACGCACATATTATGGCAGCTACATATAAACCCAGGGTCTTGGCGAATTTAACTAATCTGTTAGTTAAACCACCATGTAGCATGCCGAATAGGCGGGATATTACGACGTTAAGCAACACGTTTAAGCTTAAATAGTCGTGACCCACATCACAAAAGGTCATGCCCAACTGGGCTGAGGGCGCATTCTCTGCTAAATGGCGGGTAATGTCTAGTGTTATTTTAATGCGGGAAGTGACAGCGCCCGGCGCCAAGCCCCAAGCACCAAGCTAAAAACCAGACCAAACCAACAACCAAACACTGGCGTATGCCGTCATGCCGGACGTGCTCCGATATCTTGTTTTATGCCGTCATGCCGGATGCGCTCCGGTATCTTGTTTTTTATGCCGTCATGCCGGACGTGCTCCGGTATCTTGTTTTGTCTTTGAAGGTTCTAAACCTAAATTCGAGATCCTGATGTGCATCAGGATGACGGCTTGAGGACGAGATCCTGACGTGCGTCAGGATGACGGCTTGAGGACAAGATCCTGATGTGCATTAGGATGACGGCTGAAAACGAGATCCTGACGTGCGTCAGGATGACGGCTTGAGGACGAGATCCTGATGTGCATCAGGATGACAGCTGAAAACGAGATCCTGACGTGCGTCAGGATGACGGCATAAAAAATAAATCAAAAGATAGGGATAGATGACATGCCTATCGTAAAAATCAACCAACGATCTCATCCCACAAGTCTCGCCACTGCTCGTTTTTTTGCTCTACCAGCTCGACCTTCCACTCTCTTTTCCAGTTTTTAAGCTGTTTCTCACGAGATATTGCAGCATACATATCGTCAAGCATTTCAAAGTAAACCAATTTGTTTAAGCGATAGCGCGTTGTAAAGCCTGGTACTTCATGATTTTTATGCTGCCAAATTCGCTGTACAAGATTACCCGTAACACCAACATACAGTGTTCCGTTAGGTTTGTTAGTGAGGATATATACTGCGGGGGATTTAGACATAAGGGCGCAGGTTGATAAGGCTCTATAAAGAAGAGTAGTCACTTCTAGCTATAAGGCTAATAGCAAAAGCGAGATCCTGACATACGTCAGGATGACGGCTTAAACATAAACACGCACAGCCCTATGCCGTCATGCCGGACGCGCTCCGGTATCTTGTTTAGTCTTTTGAAGACCCAAAGCGAGATCCTGATGTGCATCAGGATGACGGCTTGAGTACGAGCTCCTGACGTGCGTCAGGATGACGGCTTAAATATAAACACGCACAGCCCTATGCCGTCATACCGGGCCGGCCCCGGTATCTTGTTTAGTCTTTTAAGGGCCAAAAACAAATTCGAGATCCTGATGTGCATCAGGATGACAGCTGAAAGCGAGATCCTGACGTCCGTCAGGATGACGGCTTAAACATAAACACGCACTGCCCTATGCCGTCATGCCGGACGCGCTCCGGTATCTTGTTTTGTCTTTTGAAGACCCAAAGCTAGATCCTGATGTGCATCAGGATGACGGCTTGAGTACGAGATCCTGATGTGCGTCAGGATGACGGCATAAACATAAACACGTGCCGGGCGCTCATTTTATTAGCCTTTAATTTTTCTCACTAGGTATATCAATAGTACGGCGCCTAGGGTGGACATGATTAGCGAGCCGATGATGCCGGTGGCTGCTAGGCCGATGAGGCGAAATACGATGCCGCCTAAAAAGCCGCCGACGAGGCCGAGTAAAATATTACCCAGCACGCCAAAGCCGCGCCCTTTCATCAGGTTGCCAGCAATCCAACCGGCTAAGCCGCCGATAATTAAATTTAATATTAATCCCATTTTTGTTCCTTAATTTTTTGGTAGTGAGTAAATACAGCGCCAAGCGCCCGGCGCCCAGCTACAAACTAAACTAACAATCGGCGACCTATGCCGTCTTGCCGGGCTCGCCCCGGTATCTGCTTTGCTCTTTGTTTCGCTGGGTGCTTGGCGCCGGGCGCTCGGCGCTGGTTGCCCCTTCACAGCAGTGTTAATAACGCTTGTACTGGGTGTTTGATGTTTTGCCCGGCTATGCGCTTTACTTGGCTGCGGCACGAGAAGCCGGTGGCCAAGCATCGCTCTTGGGGTAGTTGGCTCATGGGTGCCGCCCAGCTCATGGCGTATAACTGTTTTGAACCTTCGGCATGATGGCGTTCGTGGCCGTAAGTGCCCGCCATGCCGCAACAGCCTACCGGAACGGCTTCAAGCTTAGCACCCAAGTGACTAAAAATACGGCCCCAGTCTTGATGGGTGGTAGGCAGAGCGGTTTTTTCGGTGCAATGGGCAAATAAATGCCAAGGCTCGCCCGCTGGTGCTTGCTCTGGTAAATGACTTAATTGCTGTAATAGCCATTCTTGGGGCAGTAATACTTCGAAGTCACCACGAGCCGCACCCAGTACCTTGTTGTATTCGTCGCGATAACAGAGCACCAATGACGGATCGACGCCCACTAGGGGAATATTTAGCCGCGCCAAATTATTCAAAAATTGCGCACTATCTGCGGCCATGCCAGCGAAGCGTCGTAAAAAGCCTTTTACATGGGCCGGTTTGCCGTTGGGTTTAAACGGTAGTACTACCGGATTAAAGCCCAGCTTGCTGGCCAGCTGCACTAAGTCGAACACCACATTGGCATCATAAAAAGAGGTGAACGGGTCTTGGACGATCAACAGCGTTTTGGCTTTTTGCTGTGCGGTTAACGCCTCAAGCTCGGCCATATCAAACGCCGTAGTCGCGCTTTTTTCTAACAGCGTGTGCAAGCTCGGGTTACTAACCTGCGGCATATCAACCATGCCTAGCAAAGAGCGCGTACTCGCCTGCACTAATTTGTTGTTCATTATGGGGTTAATCAGCCCCGGCACTTTGGCCATCCAAGGAGTATAAGACTCTACCCAAGATACTAGGTAGTCTTGTGGTGGGCGCTGATATCGCTGATGGTAAAGCTGTAAAAAGCGCGCCCTAAAGGTGGGTACATCCACTTTTATCGGACACTGACTAGAACAGGCCTTGCAGGCTAAGCAGCCGTCCATTGCCTCTTTTACTTCGTGAGAAAAGTCGTATTCGCCGCGGTGTTTCTGCCAGCTGTATTTTACTCGCTCAACCAAGCCTTTTACGCTGGCACTGCGACTCATTATTGCCGCTTCTTCTGCCATAGGGTCGAAGCCTTGGGCCGATAACTGGCGCAACCATTCCCGCACTAAACCGGCACGGCCTTTGGGCGAATGACGACGATCGGCAGTTAGCTTCATCGACGGACACATGGGTGAATTCACGTCGAAGTCGAAGCACAGGCCATTACCGTTACAGTCCATGGGTTGGGTGTAACTGTCGCGCACATGCACGGGTATTTGTCGGTCATAGAAGCCGCGCTTGGTGTCATCTACCGACACCAATTGCTCTAAGCTGTCGAGCGGCGTGCAGATCTTACCCGGGTTTAAGCGATTAAAGGGGTCAAACGCCGACTTAATACGGCGCAGCTCAGTAAATAAGGTGTCACCAAAAAAAGCCGGGCTGTATTCTGAACGATAGCCCTTGCCGTGCTCGCCCCACATTAAGCCGCCGTATTTAAGCGTGAGCGCGTTCACCTTGTCGGAAATTTTACGCAGCATCACTTCTTGCTCGGGGTCGGTCATGTCTAGCGCGGGTCGTACGTGCAACACCCCGGCATCCACATGGCCAAACATGCCATATTGCAGTTGGTGTGCATCTAGCAGCGCCCGAAACTCAACAATGTAATCGGCCAAGTTTTCCGGTGGTACGGCAGTATCTTCAACGAAGGCAATGGGCTTTTTGCGCCCCTTGGTGTTACCCAGCAGGCCCACCGCTTTTTTACGCATGCCGTAAATTCGATTTAAAGAGGCCAAGTCATCACAAACTTGATAACCGATAATGCCGGCCTCACCCTTAGCAATTAGCTTATCGAGTTGCGTGCACAGTGCCGTAACTTTTTCTTGCTGGGCCTCGCCGTCTTGATCCGCATATTCGACCATATTCAGGCCGTCCATTACCTTGCCGGGCACGTCTTCAATTAAGTGACTCACCGAATGCCAAACGATGTCTTCGCGCGCCAGCCCCAGCACTTTAGAGTCCACGGTTTCTACCGACAACGCCTTGGCTTCTACCATTAATGGCGCGTTGCGCAGTGCGGACTGAAAGCTGTCGTACTTAACGTTAACCAAGGTGCGATAAGTGGGAATGGGCGTTAAATCGAGCCAGGCTTCGGCAATAAAAGCCAGCGAGCCTTCAGATCCACACAAGATGCGGGTGAGATCTAGGGTATGGCTGGCTTTGTCGTACACATGCTTAAGATCGTAACCGGTTAAAAAGCGGTTTAACTTAGGAAAGCGCTTGGCTATTTCATCCGCATGGTCATGCACACTGTGATACACACAACGGTACAGCTCAGCTTCGCGGCTGTCTTCGGCTAATTTGGCATCGAGTGCTTCGCCACTTACTGGGCCGGTTTCAATAATGGTGCCGTCGACCAGCACGGCGGTGACGCCCAACACATGATCCGAGGTTTTACCGTACACCAAAGAGCCCTGCCCCGAGGCATCGGTATTAATCATGCCGCCAAGGGTGGCGCGGTTACTGGTTGATAAGTCGGGGGAGAAAAATAACGTGTGCGGTGCCACTAGCTGATTGAGTCGGTCTTTAACCATGCCGGTTTGCACCCGTACTCGTCGCTGATCGGCGTTAATATTTAGCAACTGATTAAGGTGGCGAGACAGGTCGACCACTATATTGTTGTTTAACGACTGGCCGTTAGTGCCGGTACCGCCCCCTCTGGGAGCAAACTTAATGTCTTGATGGACCGCTTTGGCAGCCAAGGCCAGCATAATACTTAAGTCTTGGGTAGATCGCGGAAATACCACCGCCTGCGGAAGAGACTGATATACGCTGTTATCGGTAGCCACGGCCAACCTGCTGGCATAGCTACGTTCTATATCGCCGCGAAAGCCACTGGCGGCTAATGCGTCGAGAAAGGCAAAATAGGTGGGAGTTATCTGCGCCTGCAGATCTATCTTGGGGATCATAACGGCCTGTTCCCTGTCATTATATTAAGGTGCGCCCAGAGTGGCGCCCAGTATACAGAAAAACAGCGCCCTGCGCCTAGCACCAAGCGCCTAGCTAAAAAACACTAAACCTATTTTTGCCACGGAATCCACTGAACCCACGGAAAAATTAAGATGAGATAAGGTCGAAAAGTGCTAAGAGATCTTATTGGGTAAGAGCAAACCCACCTCCAGCCTTACGGCGTAAGCACCGAAGTAGCTAGTAGCAAGGGACGACTTATTTTAGGTAAGAGTAATTGAGCAAAATAGTAGTACCGTTCAAAAGCGGTCCAATACTCTTACCTAAAACATGGTCCCTACAAAAAACTCATCTTTAGACCTTACTAATAATATGTTTTTCAGATCTGATCCCTATTTTTCCGAGCACCAAGCGCCTAGCTAAAAACCCCGCTCTGTCATCCTAGTTGTCCGGTTGGCAATTCTGCCTAAGTTTATCCCAGTGGGGCGGTAT
>NZ_JBHTJS010000008.1:0-24981 GCF_042676125.1 Oceanisphaera ostreae | reverse complement strand
TGTTTGGCGGGACTTGGCTAACCCAACGATTTGCTAACGGTGAAGCCATCGAGCCCCATTTTATGGAGCTGCTCGATGAGAGAATTGCTGAATATCGCAGCCGTTTAATAGATATCAGCTGGTTTATGCGAGCGTTAAACGAGCCTATCGCCCGCTGGGCGAATAAAGAGGACAACTGCACCGGACACTTCTGGGAAGGACGTTTTAAGTCCCAAGCTTTGCTAGATGAGGCGGCGGTACTGGCTTGCATGACCTATGTGGATTTAAACCCCATCCGCGCCAAAATAGCAGACACGCCAGAGCGCTCAGACTTTACCAGTATCCAACGCCGTATTAATGCAGCTAAACAAGGTAAACAACCTAAAGAGTTACTGCCCTTTGTGGGTAACGAGCGTAGCGAACTGCCTAAAGGCTTGGTGTTTGAACTGCAAGATTACCTCATGTTGGTGGATGATACCGGTCGTATACTGCGTGATGATAAGCGCGGTGCGATTCAGGAAAGCACTGCTAAGATACTAGAGCGTTTAAATATCTCACAGGAAACATGGCTGAAAATAACCCAAGAGTTTATGAGTATGTTTAAAGGCCCCGTTGGCTCGCTTCCAGAGCTTACGCATTACAGTGAGAATTTGGGCATGCAACGTGTTGCCCATGCCAGCAGCTGCCAACATTGGGCTAGCTGACGGCTCTGTCAGCTCAATCTTAAGCTCACTTTGTTAGGCTCCTACCTGAAGTCCGCCAATGCTAGCCGATTGCTGCTTATTTCTCGAATAACTCCTCAAAATTAGTACCCATTTTCAGTTCTTCAGCAGCTTGATCCCTTCTCATTACTGAGTAGGCCAATTAATTTATGTTCTTCATATAAAGGGTTACTATTGGGGCTGCTTTAACATGGGTGGCATGTTAGGTTTTTTGGGTGGCATGTTAGGTTTGTTAGGTTTCACAATACGATGAATCAGTCAAAGGTCTCCACACTCGACGAAGAGTAGAAAATGCTGATGAGTGGACCTTCGCTGATTATCTAAGCGTTAGATCTCTCTATGCCTACTTTCGGCATTATTAACGCTCAAATGAGACCATCAATATGAATGAAGAAAAACAAAAAAGAGCACACCCCCGCAGATCGGTAGCTACTCGACTCAACTGGTTGCGCGCCGGCGTTCTCGGTGCCAATGATGGGATTATTTCAACCGCTGGTCTAGTGATCGGAGTTGCGGCTGCATCGGCCGATGCTCAACATATTGCTACTGCTGGTGTGGCAGGCCTTGTCGCTGGTGCCGTTTCGATGGCACTTGGTGAGTACGTATCTGTAAGTACACAGCGAGATACTGAAACAGCGTTGATCGCGAAGAAACAAGATCAGCTGAAAGCATGCCCCAATGAAGCGAGGGATTGGCTTGTTTCGTTTCTTCACGCACGGGGTGTCAGTCAGGCAACATCGAATACGGCTATTTATGAGATGCGTGAAGGTGAAGTGCTACGCGCCCACCTTCTTCATAAGTTCGGTGTTGATGAGAGCGAAATCGCGAATCCCTGGGTTGCTGCCGGATCATCCATGCTCTCATTTTCGCTAGGTGCTGCGCTGCCCTTGGTTGCGATACTGCTACCACCAGCTGATTCGCGTATTTCAGTAGCTTTCCTTTCTGTCCTGATTGGACTTGTCGTGACTGGCTGGCTCAGCGCGTTCCTTGGACAGTCGAGCAAACGCTCAGCCATCATTCGTCTGGTTGTCGGTGGTGCAATCGCAATGACTGTAACCTATGGAATCGGTCAGTTTCTTGGTACGAGCGTTACTTAGAATGAGGTCTAACAAGTACATCTTGAGCGACATTTTGGTCTTCGCTTGAAAAGACCAAGCAACAACCAAAATGCGCCAAATGTAGGCGTTAGCTTAACTCTAGAGTAAGTGTAATATGATTGAGAAGTCTGCAGTAAGATCATATAGATTAATTAGACCAGATTACGTGAATTTAACTGATAAAGTAAAAGTTTTACTTAGCGAACTACTTAGGATAAATGGAATAAAGTTTCATTTGATAGATGGAAGAACTAAAACGATAGAGAGTTTCCAAGAGAAAATTAGAAAGCCTAATAAATTTTACGAAAACCCATTGAAACAGTTAACAGATTTATCAGGCGTTCGAGTAATTGTATATTATCATGACGATGTAGAAAAAGTTGCTAATGTATTAGTAAAAGAATTTCAGGTTGTAGAAAAAGAAGTGTCACACCAAGCTAGCGAGTATAATCCAGAACAGTTTGGTTATATATCGTTACATTACATTGTAAAGATTGGTCTAGATAGAGCAGAGCTTTCTGAGTGGAAAATGTATGAAAGTTTATTGGTTGAAGTTCAAATAAGAACAGTATTACAGCATAGCTGGACGTCAATATCTCACGCACTTCAATATAAAAATGAAGTAGACGTACCTAAATCCTTAAGAAGAAAATTAAATCGTTTAGCTGGACTGTTTGAGCTGGCCGATGAACAGTTTATTGACATTAGGCACGAGTCCGAAGACGCGAGACAGGAAGCAAGTGCACAAATTCTCGCCGGCAACAACCATATTCCAATTGATCCAATTTCATTAAGAGAATTTATTAATAGTTGGGGGGCACTGGAGGGAATTGTTGACTTCATGTTGTCAGTTGAATTTTCTTTTGAAGATCCGCCTCATGCTCCTCATCGGGATGAGCACTATGAAGAACAAGATTATCTTGGTTTTATTTCGGAGCATTGTCATAGGGTTGGACTATTAACAATCGAAGATCTTGAGAAAGCACTATCTTTTAATCCAAAGAATTACCTTAAAAATCTATTTGAAAATAATAATAGTGACTGGTATGTATCAGAAGGTTTTGTTCTCTACTTGATAATAATTAGAGCTAAGATAACTGACTTCTGTGTGGATGATTTACTATCTTCTGGCTGGGGGGGAAGTACGGCTAAAAAAGTTATTGAGATAGCTAAATCAGACGCTAAAATAAGCTAACAAAGTATTTAAGAGTGATTATCAACGGTTGGTGTTTTAAATTAAAGGTTAGGTTTCGTGTTTATGGCGTAATCATTTAGGCTTGGTGATAGCGTTGCTCATACCTTAATGCAGCGTTAGCTTGACACAGAGTAAATCGGTAGTCTCATACAAAATTTAAATAATAAGAGTTAAATTATGAAGAAAGAATCGAGAACTAGTTTTGTTAATCGGGTTATGGGACTTTCATTTGGTTCTACTCAGGGTAAATATTCATATTGCAATGATCAGTCTAAGTAGGTTCTTTTTAGTTTAAACTCGTCTAACGGAGAGGGTAGTGATTTAATACTTAGCCCTAAGTGGTCAAAAAAAGGCTATGCGCACTCACTTAAACATATAGATAAAATTTTAAATGATGGTTATGAACTTCTAATTTTTAAAACTAAAACACGTAGAAATAATAATGATGAAACTGTTGCCGATGGGTTTGAGCCATTGTTGGAAAAGAGATCATTAGTTGTTGATGGTGACGAATTTAGAGCTGTGCCTATAGAAATTTTGGCAAGTGAACACTCTAACAGGCCACCCATGTTAACTGGTTAGTTTTTGAGCTGATATCTACACTTAAAGAGTTCGCGTTTGGACTTTTTGAGGAGGCACTCATGCCTAAGCCCCGTTTTACCCAAGTGAGCTTGGCAGATACGCCTTTTTACCATTGCATCAGTCGTACGGTAAGAAGGGCGTTTCTGTGTGGAACTGATCATGGCTCTTGTTTCATAAATATGTGGCCAATCTTTTGAGCATCGCCGTGGCTGGATAGAGCAACGCTTACTATTATTAGCGCAGGTATTCTCCATTGATATTGCCGCTTATGCGGTGATGTCTAATCACCTGCATCTGGTGTTGAAAATAGATGCGGAAACGGTAGAAGCCTGGTCCGGCATGAAGGCAGCTTTAACATGGGTGGCATGTTAGGTTTTGTTTTTAGCTTTCCTCCCTTAGTAAGGCGTTATGTTTCTGCGACGCAAAAGAAGTCAGTGGTGAAATGAGATTATATATTTACAGGCGAAGTGATGAATATTATTCAAACCGATAGTGGAATGACAGATGAACAAAGATCAAAGATCATCTTTGCAGGTGACTTGATTGTTTTTCAACAACTTCCAGCAATGTTGGAATTATGCCAATACACCGATCAACTATTATCAGAATCCTTGAGTGGCCTGTATCCAGAGCAAGCTCAGTACCATTTAAGTGAGCAGGATTATCGAAGATTTGTTGCCGATACACAGAAAAGAATTCAAGCTGACGATAAAGCTAAGTCGATATTTTTTCATGCGCTGCAGGAAGCAGGTTTAGCGCTAGATTTGACCTATTATGATTACTTTGCTATGCGAGTAGTATCGGCCGAAAAGTCCTTTACGGAGGGTCTGCGTACCGTAGTTGGGCATCATCGTGATACATGGGGAAGCAATATACAAGCGCAGACCAATTGGTGGGCACCTATTTATAAGATAGAAGAAGAACGGAGTATTGCCTTTTACCCTTACCACTGGGATCATCCAACCATTAACGATACCTCTGAGTGGAGCTTTCAAAAATATCTTGCTGCGCGCCGCGAAACGCCTGAAGGTGTCGCGGTAAGCTACTCTCCTACACCTCAGTTATTGCGGACAGTGGATGAAAGCAAGGCGGTAAAAATAGTGATTGAGCCAGGTGATATTCTATGTTTTTCCAGTGCTCATTTACATGCTAGTGTGCCCAACGCGACCAAGTTAGCACGTTTTAGCGTTGAAATGCGCACCCTTAATCTAAAAGATTTGAAAGCTGGCCGTGGCGCACCAAATGTCGATAATGCTGGAGGTAAACCGCGCTACGAGTGGTATCGACACGGAGTTGATCAGTCATCATTGAGTATGGCGATGGAGAGAGTATGAGCCGTTGGCGAGTACTCCAAGAAAATCAGTAAAAACTACCTAACAGGCCACCCATGTTAACTGGTTTTAAATTCTTGCCTGCTCATTTGGATTATTGGGTTGAGTACTCAAACTACTAACACATAAAAATCTAACAATTGCATGGGAATGGACAGTTTTTGTGCTATGGCCTTCGGCTTTCGCTCCAAAATCGCCACTCATGCAAGGCGTTAGAGTTCTATCTGGATAATAATATGTATTCGATTAAAGATTTTGAAGAGCATAAAATTGAGCATGCTCGAATTGCAGAGCTGTGGAGTAAGCATTATTCGCCGAAGGGAACCAACCCTTACAGTCAGGGCGAGATCTCACATATTTCATAAGGTTTAATCGGTGGATATTCATACAACCTTAGAAACTCATGATTATTTTTTAATCATCGGTAGCGTTGTACTGTAACGTATTGAACTATTTTTATTTTCAGTGATCAGACCATTACTACTTCTCCAAACAGAACTGTTTTATGACCCTCTTTGAACGCCTTAGCTGCATTCCAGATCCACGCACTGACATTAATATTAAGCACGACTTAGTTGATGTCGTATTTATGGTCTTTTCCGCCGTACTCAGTGTAAGCGTCACTGGAACCACACCTAACAAGCCACATTAACCGATGTTAACGTGGCGTCTTAGGGATGAGTTATAAGCGGATAGCCCAGGGCAACAGGTGGTCGACGGACTCGCCATCGATGAGATGAGGTAATTGTTCAAACAGTGCCGTGAGATAAACACCCGGCGGTACGTCATTGGCTTTGGCGGTTTCAATCAGGCTGTACAGCATGGCACTGGCTTGGGCACCGCTGCGGCTATTCGAGAACAACCAGTTCTTTCTGCCAATCACGAACGGCTTGATGGCCCGCTCGGCACGGTTGTTATCAATCGCTGCTGCGCCATGTTCAAGATACACCTGTAGCTTGTCCCATTGATTCAAGGTGTAGCCGATGGCTTTACCAATGGCATTTTTGGGCGGCACTTGGTGCAGCGCTTTATCTAGCCACGCTTTAAGTTGTTCCATGATCGGAGCCGACTGGGCTTGGCGAGCAGCGCGCTTGTCCTCTATCGACAGCTGACGAATGGACTTCTCGATACCATACAGCTTTTGTATCAGATTCAGCGCCTGGTCGGCCCGACCGGTTTTGCCCTTGGGTTGCACGGCTTTGGCTTCGATAAACTTCCGACGCGCATGCGCCCAGCAACCAGCTAACAGAGCGTCAGTACCGTGATAACCCGCGTAGCCGTCGACGTGCAATAAGCCGTGATAACCCGCTAAAAAGGTATTGGGATGTATGCCGCCACGGCCATCTTGATAGTCGTACAGCACGATATTGGGCGGTGACGCCGTATTATTCGGTAAGCTCTCTGGTTTATCGCCGCCACAGCCATACACCCACATCGTGCATTGCACCTTATCAACGTCGATGACCTTGACTGACGTATCGTCAGACCACAATACCGGCCGCTCTAGCATCAAGGCGTGCATCCGCTGATAAAGCGGTGTTAACTGGGTGCTGACCTTTAATAGCCATCGACTCATGGTTTGGCGATGCAGCTCAATGCCGAAGCTTTTGAATAACGCTTCTTGCCGATACAGCGGTAGCCCAAACTGATATTTAGCGGTAATGATTTGCGACAGCAAAGTCGGGGTGGCGATGCTTTTCGGTAGCATGCAGGCCGGAGAAGGCGCTATTTTAATCGTGGTACGCGTGGCCTGTTGTTCGCAGCAACGGCAGCTGTATTTCGGTCGGATATGGCGAATGACTTTAACGGTAGCGGGGATAAACTCCAGCTTCTCGCTGACTTCTTCACCCATCTGATGCAAGTCATGGCCGCAGTCATCACAGACCTTATCTGCATCTGCAATATCGTGCACCACGTCTTCACGCGGCAGCTCAGCCGCCAAGCTAGGGCGACGAGACTTCTTGCGGGTGTAGGTAATGGTTTCATCGGTGGCGACTTCTTCGGCGCTGGGCGTCAGGCTGTCTTCAGCCTCGTTAAACAACTCGCCTTGCCCGGGGTGACCTTCACTGCTCGCCGCAAAGCGTTTTCTCAGCGCCAATTGCCATTGCTCAATTGATTGGTGATAGAGCTGCTGAAATCGTTTCGCTTCTTGCTGATGATGTAAGCTCTCTCGCTGCGTTTTTTGCAGCAAGGTTTGCATCTCAAGTAGCTGCTGTTTCAAGCTCTCGACATCATCAGGAATGGCGGTGGCACGGGTTTTTTTCATGGTGCTTATTTTACTATAAACCCGTCGCGAACGCCTTAATATATCAGGCTTTTTTAGGCGTAAATGGCATAGATAATCCTCAATAAACAGCAGTAAATTGCAGCGGTTGATGGCCGGTCATTTTCTGAATGTCGAGGCCTTCCAGCAACCAATGCCACTGGCGTTCTGATAGCGTCAGCACCTCTCCTGATATCTTCTTCGGCCACTTAAATTTGTCTTTCTCCAGCCGTTTGTACCACAGGCAGAAACCGGTCTGGTCCCAATACAGCACCTTGATTTTGTCCCGCTGTCGATTGCAGAACACAAACAACGCGCCGCTGAACGAAGATAGCTGCATGTGCTCTTCCACGATAACACTGAGCCCGTTAATGCTTTTCCTGAAATCCACCGGCTGTTTATGCAAATAAATGGCGGGCGGCTCAACAAACATCTTCATGCCGACAGCGCCTTTATCAAACCGGCCAACCAGCGCGGCTCTACCGAGAGCGGCAATGCCAGTTCAGTTTGCTGATAACGTAGCGTGAGTGCCGGGCTTACCGAGTTAGGAGATAGAAAAGTATAGGCAGCTTGGGGCTTTACCTCAGCGAAAGCGGGCTCATCAAGATTGCGCAGTGCACGACGGCGCTGAGTAAAATAGGCAGAACTAACGTTCTGCTCAGCACAAAAATCGGCTTGGCTTTGTCCACTCTTCTCGAAGGCGTTAATTAGCTCAAGCCACTGCGCCTCGCTACGATGTTTACGACTCATAGATCACCTCGTTCATTAAAACGGATAATCTACGGTATTAAAAATGGCCTAAACAGGTGTGGATGCAGTGACGCTTACTACTCAGTGGCGCAACCGGCTGGAAGTCCATTCAAGACTTCGGAGAGAGCCAAATTGATTGGTTAAGGCAATATCGGCAGTTCGAGAGCGGTATCCCCAAACGGCATTGTATTGCTAATATAATCAGAACATTAGAAAGTGACGCTCTACTAGATGCCTTATTTGATTGGTTGAATGTTGAGCGAACTCGCTCAGAGAAATCAGTGCTAGCGATTGATGGCAAAACCCTTCGTGGAACCAAGTCAGATGACAATAAAAGCGTGCTTCACGTCGTCAACGCTTATGATGTAGAAAGCGGTTTAATGCTGTATCAGCAATCAGATAGAAGCAAAGGTAAAGAAGTTGGCTTAGCCCGTGATGTGCTCGATGCCTTAATACTGAATAACGCGATTGTGACACTTGATTCGTTACATTGTTTAGCCTCAACCATGGCGCTAATCATTAAGAAAAAAGGCGATTTCACTATTCAATTGAAAAAGAATCAGCCTAAGCTTTATGAGCATGTAACCGCAGCTTTTGCTGCGGTGTATGACGACCCTGAAAGTATGGCTGAATGTATTCAGCACAACACCGGACACGGACGTAAAGAATGGCGTAATATCATGCAGATAGAGGCTAATTTACCCCCTGAGCTAAAAGAAAAATGGCCCCATATTAAAACGTTTATTGAAGTGGTGAGTGAGCGCACTAGCAAAGGGAAAGGAACAAGGGATTCACGTTGGTATGCCAGCTCATTAGAGCTCGACGTTGAACTTGCCGCGCGTTCAGTAAGGGAGCATTGGCAAGTCGAAAACCAACTTCACTGGGTGCTTGATGTCGTTTCTAGAGAAGATGAGTTAAAGGTACAAGATCCAGATGGCGCATCACACTTGGCGACATTTAACCGCGCGGCGCTCAATGTGATTAAGCAGCATCAGGGTGCAAAAGACAGCTTGGCGGCTAAACGTAGAAGGTCAGGCTGGTTAGGTGAATATCGCTCAAATATTATTTTTGGTTAAAATATTAACAAAGTTAAATCCCGCACTGGGTGGCATGTTAAGTTGCATGTTAGGTTTGTGCATTTATCTGGTGTAAAATACTTTCAACGTTTGAACAAAAGCAACAAACGAATTTAAAGCAATAAATTTAATCAAGGGTAAATAAAATGAAAAACGTAAAATTAACTTTGGTAACAGCTCTTTCGGTTTTGGCTTTAACTTTTGCAGGCGTGGCATCAGCGGATAACAACAGCGGATCTAATAACCATAAACAACAAAATAAAGTTACTTATACCAAGAAGGTAAATAAAAACGTTAGTAAGAATAATACGAAAACAGTAGTTGTTACTAAGAACGTTAAGAGTACTAACAAGAAAATTGTTGTTAAAAGTACCCCAACCAAGAAGGTTGTCGTTACAAAGATAGTGGTAAAACAGCCTACTAAGACTAAACAACAATTTTATACTGTTCGTTCTGGTGATAATTTGTCACTTATTTCTGCAAGAACTGGAGTTAGTGTGAAGATGCTTGCAAAATTGAATCAGCTTAAGCATCTAAACAACATACGTATTGGACAGATATTGAGAATTCTATAATTTTAACTCAGCATTTATTTATAGATTTTTAAAAGACACCCCACCTTTTGGGGGTGTTTTGTATTCGCTAGATAGGTTGGTCTAACGATAAGCAGCCCAACTTTTTCATATCTAAAACAATCTATTGGGCTTCGTGCCTCAGCTCAACCTACAGAATGATTGATGAAAAACAGCCCAGCCGAACGAAGTGAGACAACGAAGGAGCAATGCGACGCCGACCCGAAGGGTGAGTTTGAAAAACTCATAAAAAGTAGGGGGGGTCATTTATGATCAGTATCTTTGGTCCTGAGTATGCTAATGGTGCTTTTGTAGCAGGATTACACTGTCCAAGACAGAGGTAAAATTCATGTAAATATCAACGCTCAGTCAGAGTTCGAGGACTTCGGTATAAAAAGAGTTGCTAGTGAAGCTCAGTTATATTTTATTACTGAAACAGCTCTACTAGATAATTTTATAACTGAGTTAAAATCATTAAACAATGGCATCTCTGAAATGTGCCTAACAAGTTGCTTCATCGGAAAAACTACTCGCTCACGCTCGCATTTTCCCGCTGAGCAAGGCGTTATATGTTTAAAATGGTCGATACTAAAATTTTCACTTCCGATAAGCATTGGGCATTTACTTTATCTACTTTGCGCAGTTTTCTTGCAGACCAATCCAGAGCTTTAAGTTGATCGGTAAGAACGACTCCTTCTGTTTTTTTGGTTCCTTGAATTTTCACTTCGAAAGGGTACCCTTTCTCTTGATTTGTAACAGGGCAAAGCCAAGCAAAGCCGGTGACTTTGTTGAACTGAAAAGAGCTTAATACTAGAGCGGGACGCTTACCAGCCTGCTCATGACCAGCTTGGGGATCAAAGTCTACAATTACAATATCTCCCACATTTGGTGCGTTGCTCATAGAAGTTCACGTCCAACTTGGTCGGTGAATATTTCCTGATGGCGGTTTTGTGAGGTAACTTGAGCCAGCAAGTCCTCTAGCGAGGGTTTGCAAGGTTCAATGACAACAGAATTACCTCTTTGAACGATATTCACTTTGTCTCCGATGTTCAAAGATAGTGCGTCTAGTATGTTCTTAGGTAGTCTAAGAGCTGCGCTATTGCCCCACTTTGCAATTGATGTAGTCATAGGTGACCTCGATTAAGTTTACCGGATTAAGTATATACATTGTAGCTACGATAAGAGCGCTGTCAATGGGCAACACTAACAGACCACCCATGTTAGCTGGTTAGTTTTTGGCCTTATATCTACACTTAAAGAGTTCGCGTTTGGACTTTTTGAGGAGGCACTCATGCCTAAGCCCCGTTTTACCCAAGTGAGCCTAGATGATACGCCTTTTACCATTGCATCAGTCGTACGGTAAGAAGGGCATTTTTATGTGGAGCAGATCCGTACACTGGTCAATGCTTTAGCTAAGTCAAAGCCCTGCCAGCAAGCGGGGCTTTATCTTATTTTCTAAAAATATGACCAAATATTCTGCAAAAATATCAGCATCAACCACACTTACCCATTATCTCTGATGTTGATGTCATATTACTAAACGTAAGGAGCTTGGCTATGTCTAACGAAGGTTATCATGAACCCATAAATGAATTGAGCGATGAGACTCGCGATATGCACAGGGCTATTACTTCCCTGATGGAGGAGTTGGAAGCGGTAGATTGGTATAATCAGCGGGTAGATGCGTGCCGTGATCCTGAGCTTAAAGCGATTTTGATCCATAATCGGGATGAAGAAAAAGAGCACGCAGCCATGGTATTAGAGTGGATACGCCGCCGCGACACCGTGTTGGATAAAGAGCTCAAAGATTATTTATTCACTAAAGGCGATATTTGTGATCACTGATTAAAAGCCAGTGAAAGGGGACTGGGGAGCAGGGATTAAAATTCCCCAATCCCCAATCCCCAATCCCCAATTTTAATGCCCCAATATTTGGCTTAAAAATAACTTAGTCCGTTCTGACTCTGGGTGATGGAAGAAGGTTTCGGGGTCGTTTTCTTCAATAATTTGCCCCTCATCCATAAAGATAACGCGGTCGGCCACGGTGCGGGCAAAGCCCATTTCGTGGGTCACACACAACATGGTCATGCCTTCTTCTGCCAGTTCAATCATTACGTCTAGTACTTCTTTTATCATCTCGGGGTCCAGTGCCGAGGTGGGTTCGTCAAACAGCATAATTTCGGGGTTCATACACAGGCTGCGGGCAATAGCTACGCGCTGCTGTTGGCCTCCGGATAGCTGGCCGGGATATTTTTTAGCCTGCTCTTGGATCTTAACTCGGGTCAGCAGTGCCATCGCCACTTCTTCGGCTTCTTTTTTCGGCGTTTTACGTACCCAAATTTGTGCCAAAGTGCAGTTCTCTAGCACGGTGAGGTGCGGAAACAAGTTAAAGTGCTGAAATACCATGCCCACTTCGCGGCGAATGGTTTCAATGTGTTTCACATCGTTGGTCAGCGGGGTGTCCTTAACGATGATATCGCCTTTTTGGTGCTCTTCTAGCCGGTTGATGCAGCGAATTAAGGTCGACTTACCTGAGCCTGAAGGGCCACAAATGACGATGCGCTCGCCTTTAGTGACCGTTAAATCTATATCGCGCAACACATGAAAGTCGCCATACCACTTATTGACGCCGCGTAGCGTTACCATGGCTTCCTTGTTATTTGTATCCATTATCTCACTCCCATGGATGGCTAACCGATGCGGTGGCCGGTGTTAAGTTTTCGTTCTAAATGTTGGCTGTACTTCGACATGGCAAAACAAAATACCCAATAGACCAATGCGGCAAACACATAGCCCTCGGTGGCAAAGCCGAGCCACTTGGCATCGGCGAGCCCCGATTGCACAATGGCCAGCAAATCGAATAGGCCGATAATTAGCACCAAGCTGGTGTCTTTAAATAGGGCGATAAAGGTGTTTACTATGCCGGGGATCATCATCTTGAGAGCCTGGGGCAGTACGATGAGCAACATGGTTTTACTGTAATTGAGTCCCAGCGCTTCGGCGGCTTCGCTTTGGCCTTTGGGTATGGCTTGCAAGCCGCCGCGCACCACTTCGGCAATATAGGCGGACTGAAAGAAAACAATCCCGATCATGGCACGGATCAGCTTATCGAGCGTGAGTTCTTCAGGCACAAATAAGGGCAGCATCACCGACGACATAAACAGCACCGTAATCAAGGGCACCCCACGCCAAAACTCAATAAACACCACCGATAGACTGCGCACTATTGGCATGCTGGATTGCCTGCCTAATGCCAGCAAAGTACCTATCGGTAAGGCGGCAAAAATACCCACAATAGCGATAATGAGCGTTAAGGTTAGCCCGCCCCATTTATGGGTGGGCACCTCGGTTAAGCCAAACCAGCCACCATATAACAAGCCATAGGCAATAATGGGAAACACCAACACCATAAAAGGCGCTATCCACATTTTGGCGGGCAGGCGCGGTAAGGCTAACCACAACAACTGCAACACAAATAAAACAAAGGTTAGATTAATACGCCAAATTTCATCCGCAGGATAAAACCCATAGGTAAACTGCTGCAATCGGTTGCTGATAAATACCCAGCAAGCGCCGCCACTCACGCAGGCCTCTCGGCTGTTACCTAACCAGTCTGCGTTAATAATGGCCCAATTAATGATGGGTACTAGCAACAGATATAAAACATAGATACCGATTAAGGTAAAAATACTGCTAAACAGGCCCGAAAATAAATTAGCCCGCAGCCAGCCAAGGATCCCTCTGCTGGCGGCGGGAGCTGCCTGTTGTGGAGTAAGGGTATTTTTATACATATTAGTGCTCCACTTATCGCTCAACTTATCGTTCGACCAAGGCCATACGGCGGTTAAACCAGTTCATAAAGAAGGACACCGTGAGGCTGATGACTAAATAAACCAACATCGTAATAGTGATCACTTCTATTGCCTGACCGGTCTGGTTGAGTGTGGTACCCGCAAACACCGACACTAAATCGGGATAACCAATCGCGGTGGCTAACGATGAGTTTTTGGTTAGATTAAGAAATTGGCTGGTGAGCGGTGGAATAATGACCCGCATTGCTTGTGGGATGACCACCAAGCGCAGCGTTAGGCTATTTTTTATGCCCAGCGCATGTGCGGCCTCGGTTTGGCCGTGCGCCACAGCCTGAATTCCCGAACGGACAATCTCGGCAATAAAGGCGGCGGTATAAATAGTCAGCGATAGCCACAGCGCCAAAAACTCAGGAATAATGGTAATGCCGCCCCTAAAGTTAAAACCTTTTAACTCGGGAAAGCCCCATTCCATCGGTGAGCCTAGTAATACAAACGTCAGTATAGGCAGCGCCAGAATAAGCCCCAGTGACAGCCATCCCGCGGCAAAGCGCTTACCGGTCGCTTCTTGACGGCGCTTGTTCAGTCGAACAAGCCAAATAGACAGGGCAATGGCTGCTAGCAGTGCTATGCCAACCCAGTAAAATCCGGAGCCTGGTAAGGGTTCAGGTAAATACAGGCCGCGCACGTTAAGAAAGGCGCTATCGCCGATATTGACGCTATTGCGTGGGCTAGGCAGGGTGCGAAGTACCGCGAAATACCAAAAGAACATTTGTAGCAGCAGTGGAATATTACGAAATAATTCAACATAGGCCGAAGCCAAACGGGCAATTAACCAGTTAGACGAGAGACGGGATACCCCGATAATAAACCCCAAAATAGTGGCACCAATAATGCCCAAAAAGGACACTAGCAGCGTATTCAGTAGTCCCACCACAAAGGTGCGACCATAGGAATCTACTTCGCTATAGGGGATCAGCGATTGCGCAATAGCAAAGCCGGCTGGATCGTCCAAAAAGCCAAAGCCGGTGGTAATACCGCGAGTTTCAAGGTTGGAAAAGGTATTGCTGATCATAAACCACAGCGTAATCACCACAACACCCAACAGCAGCAGCTGAAATAGCAGTGCGCGTTTAGACGGATCACGCCAAAATTTAGTCTCAGAATTTGAGTTCTTGATCGGTAAGGACATAAGCCCAGCCCCCCGAAAGAGTAATAAAGGGGCCGCATCCAATGCGGCCCAAGGTTAGAGCCAATATGCTAGCTATTTATCCCATGCACAGGGAAAGTTAAGTCGCCAGCCGCCCATTAGCGAACCGGCGGCGCATACTGTAAACCACCATCTGTCCATAACGCATTGAGCCCGCGGTCTATTTTCAGCGGTGAGCTTTGACCGACGTTAGCTTCAAAAATTTCTCCGTAGTTACCCACTTGTTTGATAATGCGATAAGCCCAGTCTGCAGGAAGCCCCATGCCTTTACCAAAATCGGCATCTTCACCTAAGAAACGGCGCATATCTGGATTAGTACTGCCCTTCATGGAGTCCACATTTTCCTTGGTGACACCCATTTCTTCGGCGTTCAGCATGGCAAAGTGAGTCCATTTCACGATGTTAAACCACTGATCATCGCCTTGGCGTACCGACGGACCTAACGGCTCTTTTGAGATAACTTCGGGCAGCGCAACGGCGCCTTCAGGATCGGACATTTTGGTACGCAAAGCATAAAGTTGAGATAAATCGGAGGTGAGTACATCACAGCGGCCTGCTTCTAAGCCCTGTACGGTTTGGTCGGAGGTGTCAAATACCACGGCGGTATAATTGATATTATTTTTGCGGAAGTAATCGGCTACGTTCAGCTCAGTAGTGGTACCCGATTGAATACAAATAGCCGCGCCATCTAAGTCTTTAGCACTGGCCACCCCTAAGGCTTTTTTCACTAAAAATCCCTGACCGTCGTAATAGTTGACGCCAGTGAAGTTCACCCCCAGTTCGGTATCTCGGCTTGATGTCCAGGTGGTATTACGAGAGAGCACATCTATTTCACCAGACTGCAGTGCCGTTAAACGCTCTTTGGCATTTAATGGAATGTATTGCACTTTGCTAGGATCGTTAAAAATGGCTGCGGCGACTCCGCGACATAAGTCCACATCTAGTCCTTGCCACACTCCCTTGTCATTCGGGTTAGAAAAACCGGCTAAGCCAGAGTTAACACCACATTTTAACTCGCCTCTTTCTTTTACCGTATCCAGCGTTGCGGCCTGTGCTTGAGCGAGTCCTACGGTTAACGTGGCTGCCACCAACAGTGTACTTTTCCCCATTGTGACGATTTTATTACCGACTGCTTCTTTTTTGACCATGGTTCATATCCTTTTGAATTAACGTGGTTCATTCACAGTTTTCTTGACCGGCATAAAATTTGCTGCCCCTTAGAGTATTAGCACAAAAACAATTTTTGGCTGAAATTAAGTTCATTTTTAGAGATATAGTGACTTAAAGGCACGCTTGGAGAGTTAAGGAGAGTTAAGGAGAGTTAAGGGGATAGTGGCGATGCGGATATTTTCTTTGTATAGCTGACCTGACCAATGCAAACAGTGCACTGGTCAGATGCTAGATAGACGGATACCTTTCTTGCAACGTAAGTAATACCGCTTAACAGGTGTGGTTCTGACGAGAAAGAAAAGCTAGCCTTAGTGTCCAGATAAGTTATGCGTGATTACTTATGCACTGGGTGGCTATTTGATGTGGGCGACTATGCGCAGTGGGCCTCCTGAACCTCCTTCGATCTTCATGGGTAAGGCGATGATCGTACTGCCGGTAGCGGGCAGGGCACTCATGTCGGCAACGTTCTCGAAGGCCGGAATATTGTGGGTCATCAATTCTACATGGGTGGCAAAGTCGCTGGACTGGCCATAATCGATTGACGGAGTATCAATACCGACCGCATTTATGCCGCGTGCAACCAGCAAACTGGCCCCTTCCTTTGAAAGACCGGGAAAGTGCAGCTTGGCTACTGCTGCTTCTCCTCGTTCAGCAGTGCCCATATACTGCTCTCGGTCGTTATACAGTTCTGCGCGGCCGGTCATTAGCAGAACAATGGCACCTTTTGGCAGGGCTCCATGATCCTTCTCAAATGCTTCTATATCTGCCGCCGTCACCAGATAATCTACGTTCTCTGCCGACTGCTTAGAGACATCAATAACGAATCCGGGCCCCACTAGCTGTTCGACCGGTAATTGATCAGCGGTATGGCCGCCTTCGGCAAAATGAATCGGTGAATCCAGATGGGTTCCGCCGTGTTCCGCAGCCGAAAAATTATAAGCCGAATAGTAGTAACCGCCATCGGTGTGGCCGGCAAAGACCTCAGTTTGCTTGAACATGTCAGCCGTTGGCCAATAGACAGAGTTCTCATTAAAGGCATGAGTCAAGTCAATCCATTTGCCGTGCGACAGGTCCTGAGCGGGAGCAGACAGTGACAACAGCAAGCTTGAAATTACAATACCTGAACGAATAATCATAAGACTCTCCAATACAATATAATGTTGGAAATGTAACGTGGGAATCGTCTTATCAGGCAGCTGTCACTCCCAGATTAAACAATCACCTGAACAACATTCGTAGGATGGGATAGCTACTTAGTCTTGCATTTTTATAACGTGAGCTATCTACTCCTTGCGGCTTAAAAGCATAGTTGAATTCTTATCCGATAGCCTGTTTCCCGTGTGTATGCTGCAAACGTTGTTCGGTGATATTACGCAATAATCCATGAATAGATGCGAGGCCGTCATAGTGTCCTTGGCGAGTGATAATAAAATGGGACAAGGAGTCAGCGTCATCGGTGTCGTCCAGTGTAATTAGACTACTGGCATTTTCTAGCGAGGTTTGCCAGTCCATCACCACGGGCGTATCCATGGCATGACGGACACTTTTATTGGCGTAGAGTGAGCGGACATAAGCATCTGAAAATAACTCCATCACTTTTACTCGTCGTAACATGCCAACCGGAGTCTGCTGCGCTAACACCGGCAGCGATTGTAGTCGTTCGTTTTTCAATAACATATCAAACACTTGCTGTAGCGTATCCTCGATATCGACCGTGACACCTGCGTGAGCCAGTGCCGCCACATTTTCCGGTTGTTGTATGGCGAGGGGAGGTGACTGTTTGGTATCTAGGCGGGGGGCTTGCAACAGAGGCATGGGCTTGGGGCGACCCAAATAATAGCCTTGGCACAAATAAACACCCATTTGCTGCAGTTGTTGTAGCTCGGCCTCGGTTTCAATGCCCTCGGCAATTACCTGAGACTGCAACCCGCGCGCCAAGGTCACAATGCTTTGTACAAACTCGCGCTTGATTGGGTTTTGATGCAGCTCTTGAATAAAGTAGCGGTCTATTTTCACATAGTCGGGTTTTACTTCTGACCATAGCTTGAGGCCGGAATAACCAGTACCTAAATCGTCAATCGCAATCAAAAACCCTAGGCTGCGATAATGCTCGACGGCAATTTTTAGCCCTGCAGGATCCAAAATAGGGTATTGCTCTGATAATTCAATGACGATGTTATTGGCGGGAATGCCCAGAGTTTGTGCCATACGCTGGGTGCAGCCTTTGGGGTGCTGCTTATCGAGCAACAGATTAGGGTCTACATTAATAAATAGCAGTCCCGACATCTGTAACTGACAATATGCCTGCATGGCAAGTTGACGACAGCTTAGATCCAGCTCCGAGAGTAGGCCTGCTTGCTTGGCTTCATCAAACAGCGCAACAGGAAACTCCAACGGATGGGCAGCGGGGCCTCGGATCAGAGACTCGTGTCCTAGTAAACGGTGCTGGTGGGTATCAACAATGGGCTGAAATACCGGCTGTAAGCGCTGCTGGTCTAGCAAGGTAATAAGAGAGTCATGTACCGAAGAAGATGTTGTCATTAGAACACCATGTTGCAATTATAGTGTTCAGTGTATGACCTCTTCATGAACAAAATATGACATTAGCCTGCTATTAGTGTTGCCAATCAAACAGCTCCCAGCCTCGCTGTTGGGCAATTAACCGTAAATGTGAGTCACCGTTAACCACGGCTGCTTGATCGGCGTACTGCAACAAAGGTAAATCATTGAGGGAGTCGCTATAAGCATAACTTAAGGAAGGGGTTAGCTGCTGCTCTTGTAGCCAGTCTTGCAGACGAGTGAGCTTGCCTTCTTGATAGCTGTATACGCCTCGGGTACGGCCGCTATAACTCCCTTCACAGCACTCCAGCATAATGCCAATGGCATGCTCAACGCCCAGTGCGCGGGCAATAGGTTTGACCAGATGTTCGCCGGTGGCGGAGATAATCACCACGCGGTGGCCCTGTGCCTGATGCCAATTCAGCCGCGCCCGCGCCTCGGGATACACGATGGGCAATATGTCTTGCAGCACAAACTCGTCTACCAGCGGGGTGAGGTCTTGTGGTTGCCAATGTCGAATGGGTGCCAGGGTTAGTGTCATATAGGCGCTCATGTCCATCCGGCCCTGATAATAGGCACTCATTAGGTTTTTTTCTTGTACCAGAATATCGGCGTGGGCTAGCTTACGGCGCACCATAAACTCTAACCATAAACTGGCAGAGTCACCGGCAATCAGGGTTTCATCTAAGTCAAAAATAGCCAGTTTCATCACGCTACCTCCTTTAGTTCGTTGCGGTTGAACAGCAGTTCTAGCGGGCTACCAATCGCTAATAGCGCATCAGCTCCTCGGTTCAGTCTATCTACGGTCAACAGGCAACCTGCGGCCTCGATACGGTAGCGGATAACATTGCCTAACAGTTGATGACCCGTCACTTTGGCCGGTACTGGTGCCGTCATGGCCGGACCATAATCACGACCCAGCTCACGAATATAGATGGACTCGGGGCGTACGGCCAGCTTGCCGCGAATGCTCAGCCCGAGCAGCACATGAGCTTGTGCGGGACACAGCAAGTTATAATTGCCGATAAAACCCGCCACAAAATCGTTGGCGGGGCGCGTGTAGACGGCTTCGGCCGTGCCGGCCTGCACTATTTTCCCTTGATTCATCACAAATACCCGATCCGATAGGGTGAGCGCTTCTTCTTGGTCGTGGGTGACAAACACAGTAGTCAGATTAAGCTGTTGTTGTATGGTGCGGATTTGTTCGCGCAGATGTTTACGAATCGGGGCATCGAGGGCTGACAAAGGCTCGTCCAGCAGCAGAATGCGCGGCCGTACTACCAATGCTCGGGCTAAGGCGACGCGCTGGCGCTGGCCACCGGAGAGTTTGGCGGGATGGTAATGCGCGCGGCCGTCCAGGCCGACCAGCTCAATTACTTCGGCCACGCGACGTGCGATATCGGGTTTGCTTATTCGCTGCATAGTCAGACCAAAGGCAATGTTGTCGGCCACGGTCAGGTTAGGAAACAGCGCATAGCTTTGAAAGACCATGCCGATGCCGCGTTTCTGCGGCTTGAGCCAGGTAATATCTTCACCTGCGACGCGTATCTGTCCGCTGTCTGGCGTGGTTAGCCCCGCAATACTGCGTAGCAGCGTCGACTTACCGCAGCCCGAAGGGCCGAGCAGAGTAACAAACTCCCCTTTACTGATATCGAAACTGATGCCTTTGAACACGGGAGTGTCGGTAAACGATTTGGTCAGGTTGGCAACTTCTAGGTAGTGCATTAGCGGCTCCGAGTTTGCAGGCGCAAGGCGAACCAGGTCGCGACGCCGATAAAGAGAAAATAAGACATCACCATGGCGCTGGTAAAATGGCCACTGTTGGTGCGTTGGCTATACAGATAGACCTGCAGCGTTTCAAAACGGGTGCCGACCAGCATATTGGCGAATACAAACTCGCCGAATAAGAACGAGAAAGACAAAAATAGCGCGGCCAGCAGGCCATTGCGGATGTTCGGCAATACCACTCGCAGAAAAGCCAACACCGTGCTGGCGCCCAGCAGATGTGCCGCATCAATCAAGTCCGACAATGGAATGGCGTCCAGGTTATTGGCCAGTGCTCGGTACATAAAGGGCAGGCTGATAGTGAAATAGCAGAAAATCAAAATCCACGGTCCGCCAATCAGTGGCAACGGGCCCCCCGCATATAGCTGTAATAGGCCGACTGATGACACTACAGGCGGCACCGCAAAAGGCAGCAATATCAGCAGGTTCATCAGACTCTTCAATCGCGGAAAGTAATAGAACACCACAAACAGCGTCGGTAATATCAGTAGCAAGCTGAGCAGCAAGGCGGCCAAACACACCAGCAGTGAGCGGGCAAAGGCGGCCAAAAATCGGCTGTCGGACCACAGTGTGATATACCAGTCGAACGTAAAGCCGCGCGGTAAAATATGCGCGCCCCATTGTGCGGACAAGGAGTAAACCAAGGTTGTTATAATGGGAGCGACTAGCAAAATCAGCAGTCCGTTGACCGTTAATCGGGCCAGCAGCGGGGCCTTGAGTGATTTATTCATAACGACTCCGGCTAATAATCCACTGATTGACCGCGGTCACCAGCAGCAAGATGATCATCAGTAATAGCGACAGGGCGGCGGCCAGCTGCGGCTCAAGAAAAATATCACCGGCGACCAAGGCGGAAATCTGGATGGTGACCAAGTTATAGTTGCTGGTCATCAGCGCAAAAGTACTGGCATAGGCCCCCAGCGCATTGGCCAGCAATATGATAAAGGTGCCCAACAAGGCCGGTGTTAGCACGGGTAATACTACCCGTAACCAATATTGCCACGGGCGAGCGCCGAGCAGCGCGGCGGCGTCTCGCCAGTCTTCTTGCAGACCGTCGAACGCGGGGTAGAGCAATAAAATGGCTAACGGGATTTGAAAATAGGTATAAAGAACAATGAGTCCGCTGCGAGAATATAAATTAAAGCTCTCGACGATACCGGCTTCTTGCAGCAATAAGGTTAAGGCGCCGTTCATGCCCAGTAACACGATAAAGGCAAACGCCAGCGGCACCCCAGAAAAGTTGCTGGCCATGGTGGTGAAGGCCACCACCATATCTTGTAACTTGCCAGGTACTTGGCGCAGTGCCGCGGTTCCCGCCAATGCAATCAATAAGCCCAGCAGGCTGGACCATAGCGCCAAGTCGATGCTGTTAGTAAACGACTGCAGATAAAAGGGCGAGTCGATGATTTCTTGAAAATTGGCCAAGCTCCAGTGGCCATCCACCTGAAAGGCATTGACCATGACCCAGATCATCGGTGCCAGTTGAAATAGGCCAAACAGTAATGCAAACGGCAGCAGCCACAATAAGGGCAGGCCGCGCCGCCAAGTTGCAGGTTTAGCCGCCACAGACGACGCGTTATTACGATGATGACGGGGCGCTTGCGCTTGGGAAAGGCTGGAGTCTGGGGGGAAGTTGACGGTTAGTGGTTCACTCATTTCAATAACTCGCTGCACATGGGTTTGTCGTGGGGTACCCCCAGCAAGCTGGCGATAGTGCCACACAGCTCAATTTGTTGTGGGCGGGCATGACGGTTATGGCTGAAGGCGGCTCCTGCTACCAACAGCGGTATATCGCGCTCTTCTGGCAAGATGCCGCTATGGCTGTGATCTCGGTTCATGCCGTGATCGCTGGTGATCAGCACTTGATAGCCTTCATCTAACCAACGCGGCAGATAGTTGGCCAATAGCAGATCGAAACGCCGGGCACTGTTGCGGTATTGTCGCGAGTCTAGGCCGAACTTATGGCCGGCGTCGTCGGTGTTCATGGGATGGATCAGCAAAAAATCCGGATCGAATCGGGTTCTCAGGATCTCGGCGTCTTGTAGTAGGTGACAGTCTGGGTAATGGTCCTGAGAATAAAACAGGCCATACTGAATAGGTAATGTCGAGTCGTGAGTGAAACGATCCCGTACCGGCTGATAGGGCGCGCGATTATACAGTTCGCTAACCCAGTGATAAGCCGCCGCCGCCGTGGTTAACTCCGCCGAACGCGCCAGAGAAAACAGGCTCTGCTGAGTGCTAAGGCGAACCATATCATTATTCAATATTCCGCTGTCCACCGGCCGAGTACCGGTGAGAATGCATTCATAAAGGGGGCGGGATACCGCCGGTAGCTCACATTGCATTTTATAGCTGGTAAGCTGCTCTGCTTCGTTTAGACCCTGCAAGTAGCCCATACATTGTTGGGCTACTTCATAGGCCAGTCCGTCTATTACGACCAGTATGACCTTGCTCATTATGCTTATCTCTGTTGATGAATGAGTACGGCCGACTGCCATTGGCGAGATAAGGTGCGGGTGCTTTTCTCCCAGGCTTTATGGTCGGAAATAGGACGCGCCACGGTATACATCTCTTGGGGTAGCAGTTTGTCCTGCACATCAGCAGGCAGGGTGACATTGTCGCGAATGGGACGGGCATAGCCGCGCGCCAGATTGATTTGTCCTGCATCACTTAAAATATATTCTCGAGCCAGCTTGGCGGCGTTCGGGTTTTTAGCATATTTATTGATAATGGTGGCGTAGCCAGAAATCAGCGAGCCGTCACTGGGGATCACCACCGTAAAGCGGTCACGATTAATTTGGTCACGATAATTAAGGGCGTTAAAATCCCACAAGATGGCCATTTCCACTTCCCCTTTCTCTAGATTGGCAATATTGGGGTCTATGGGAGACAGGCGGCCTTGTTTGGCCAATTCGGCAAATAAATTCAGTGCCGGCTTGATATTGGACTCATCGCCTCCTTGCGCAAACGCGGCGGCTAATATGGCGCTGTTGGCTTGTGCGGCCACGCCTACATCACCCACGGTTACCTGATAGTCACCGTCTAGCAAGTCTTGCCAAGAGGTGGGGGCTTTGTGTATCAGTTCGTTATTAACGATAAAGGCGATAGTACCGGTGTAGCCCAGCATCCAGTGGCCGTCTTGGTCTTTGGCCCAGTCGGGGATCTGTTCCCAGGTGGTGGGTTTGTAGGCTTGGGTGACGCCTTGGCGCACGGCGATAGGGCCAAAAGCGGCACCTACGTCGCCAATGTCGGCGGTAGCATGGTCCTTTTCTGCGGCAAACTTGGCAATTTCCTGAGCCGAGCTCATGTCGGTATCTTGATGCTCAAGGCCGTATTGTTCGCTTAAATCTTGCCAAGTGTCTTTCCAATTCGCCCAGCTATCAGGCATGCCGACACTGTATATTTTGCCCTCAGTTCGCGCTTTTTGTTCTAGCTCTGCGATGTCGGCGGCAAGCACAGCCGACGTGCTTAGGCTTAGGGTCAATAGGCTGGATATTCTCAGTATGCTGTTCATCGATTTCAATCCTCAGGAGTAAGCTAAGTTCGAAGCCGATGCTAAATGAGGCAGATGACAGTTTGGTGGGTTTTTTATTGCAGTTTTATGCCAGCGCTATTTAAGGTGAGTGTGCCAATAAGGCTGCCAGCGACACACGACTACGAAACAGATTAGTGTTGTGTCCTTCGCGGGTCACATAGATAAGTCGGTCTTGGCCTAAAGCAATGCCTTCAAACTGACCACGTTCACTTAATCTAAATCGCAGGCCTTGGCGCTCAAGCACACGACCCTCTTGCACCGGGTACAGCCAAATCCAGGCAGTACGGTGCCACCAATTTCGGCTGTAGCCGAGTAGCAGTAGGGTGTTGGTTTTGGTATCAAAGTCGGCTCCTGTCACCAGCATTTGGGTATTCAGCTGTTGGTGAGCTTGCAGAGGGCGCGGTTTGCCAATGGTCGGTACGGTGTAAATGGCGGTTTGCTGATCGAGCCAGCGCTTAGTAAACAGCCATAAGTCATCTTCCACCCAAGTAAGCGCTTCGGCATCAAAGTTATGCTGATAGGGTGCGGGTTGAAAATGGGTTTGTTCGGCATAGGCGACCGGCAGTGACGGATGCACTTGTACCTTATTTTGCTCTAGAGTCAGCGGTAATATGGAGAGTTCAGGTCGTCGACCATTGTTGTTGCCGATATCGGCAACATACAGCGTATTCCCCTGCACGGCGATGTCTTCCCAATCGTGATTGCCGGCGGCAACGGGCAGGCGGGCGATGAGATCGCCGTTGGCGGTAAGCATAAACAGCTCGGCGTCATTGCCGCTGTCGTTATGGGTGATAAATCCTTGTTGCCAGCGTATCAGCCCCGAGGTTTCCGATAGTCGAGTATCAAAAGTCGCTACCGTATCCAGCACCAATGACTGTTCCTGCGCCGTGGCACAGCCACCAAGAACGAATATCCAATACAGCGAAACAAGAATGCGCATCCTGATGAACCTGAAGAAAGTGAGTCTTTGTTATAACGTTTTTAATAACATAATCACATCGACTTGATGAAGGATATTTAAGTAATGCCGCTTAACAGGTGTGGTTCTGCCGTCATTCCCGAAGGAACGTCATCCTCGTGTAGGCGGGGACGGGAATCCAGGACTTGTGGCGCAGAACAATCAACCAGCGGACCGCCTGCAAAGAGACTGGACCCCCGCCTTCGCGAGGGTGACGATAAAGATAAGTTAGCCCCTGAATCCACATCAGTTATGCGTGATTACTTAGCTCGTTGTAACTGATGTGGAAACATAGAACAGGCTTACTACAGCTTCTTAAAAGCGGTGGTTTTCAACCCAGTTGTCCAAATAACACTATCTAAGCGGCCATTTTATTCCGCTCAACCTC
>NZ_JBHTJS010000007.1:0-104998 GCF_042676125.1 Oceanisphaera ostreae | reverse complement strand
CGCGGTGTCGCTGGTCACCAGATTTTCGAAGTTACCGCCCGTGGTGCTCTTCACAAACACATCAAAACTGCTGTTATCTACATACACATCTTCACCGTTATTAATATCAAACGGCGTGGAACTGACTAGATCGCCAGGCGTATAAGTTGGAGCAAAGGTAAGGGTCGCACCATTACTCAGCGTTACCACTAATTCAGTCTCAGGCGCATGATCCAAGCTCGCGGTGATCTGTGCCGTGCCGCTGCCTTCGTTAACGCTAACATCGTTCAATGTTAGCGTGACATCGGTGGGGGTGTCGGTGATGGTGATATTGCCCACCGTTGGCGTGCCCAGCTGCTCAAAATCAGTACCACCTGCAACCGTTACATCTGTCGCAATCGCAACATCGGCCGGCGCTTCTTTGTATACATCCTCAAACAAGCTGGATGGGATGGTGACTGTAGCTGTACCCGTGCTCTGGCCTTCGTTCACTGTGATGGTTTGTGAATCACCATTCAGATCCGTGAAGGTTACGGCGATAGGCTCATCGCCTGTGCGCACCTCACTGCTCAAGGTGACGGTATAGGTTAAGATTCCACCGGACTCAGGAAAATCTGGACTCGCGGTTAAGCTGATACTCGTGGTGTCTGTTGTATCGCTGACCACGGTATCGACCGCAGCAGGATTAAAAGTCAGATCTTCAAAGCTGCCCGGCTGACCTGCATTAACTTCAGTCACACTCGTGATGTTGTTTGACAGTGTTTCACCGTCAACATACACATCGTCACCTTGTACTGGCACCGTCAGCGTACCGCTGCTGGCACCCGCTTCAATGGTAATCGTGCCGAGGGTGGTTTCAACCGTTACGGTATTGTTGGCTGGCTTTAAATTGCCAGCAGCGTCTTTGAGGGTCACGGTATAAACCAGATCCGCAGCGCCTTCGTTAACAGCATCTTTATTGACGGTTAACTCAGCGGTCACTGGAGTCGTGGTGTCATTAACGGTGACCGTGGCGGTGTCGGTGGTGACCAGGTTTTCGAAGTTACCGCCCGTGGTGCTCTTCACAAACACATCAAAACTGCTGTTATCTACATACACGTCTTCGCCGTTATTGATATCAAACGGTGTAGAACTGACCAGATCGCCCGGCGTATAGGCTGGGCCAAAGGTAATGGTCGCGCCATTACTCAGCGTTATCGTCAGCTCAGTTTCTGGCGCATGATCAAGACTGGCGGTGATTTGCGCGGTACCTGTTCCTTCATTCACGCTGATATCATCCAGCGTCAAGATCACATCATCGATGGTGTCTGTGATGGTGATTTTGCCAACACTTGGGACACCCAAGCCTTCAAAGTCTTTACCACCAGCAACCGTTACATCTGTCGCAATCGCAACATCGGCCGGTGCTTCTTTGTATACATCCTCAAACAAGCTGGATGGGATGGTGACGGTAGCTGTACCTGTGCTCTGGCCTGCGCTCACTGTGATGGTTTGCGAATCGCCATTCAGGTCAGTGAAAGTCACTGTGACTGGATCATCACCGGCACGCACTGGACTGTCTAAGGTCACGGTATAGGTTAAATCACCGCCCGCTTCAGTCAGATTTGGACTCGCGGTTAAGCTGATGCTGGTGGTGTCCGTGGTATCGCTGACCACTGTTTCTACTGCATCAGGCTTAAAGCCTAAGTCTTCAAAGCTGCCTGCCGTGCCGCCATTCGTTTCGGTCACACTGGTGATGTTGTTTGACAGTGTTTCACCGTCAACATACACATCGTCACCTTGTACTGGCACCGTCAGCGTACCGCTGCTGGCCCCCGCTTCAATGGTAATCGTGCCGAGGGTGGTTTCCACGGTCACGGTGTTGTTGGCTGGGGTTAAATTGCCAGCTGCATCTTTGAGGGTCACGGTGTAAACCAGATCCGCGGCACCTTCGCTGATGGCTGTTTTATCAACCGTCAGTTCAGCAGTGACAGGCGTAGTGGTGTCAGTCACGGTCACCGTCGCGGTGTCGCTGGTCACCAGATTTTCGAAGTTGCCGCCCGTGGTGCCCGTCACCGAGACAACAACGCTGCTGTTATCTACATACACATCTTCGCCGTTATTAATATCAAACGGCGTCGAGCTGACTTTTTCACCCGGCACATAATCAGTACCGAAGGTAATGGTTGCACCATTACTCAGCGTTACCACTAATTCAGTCTGTGGCGCATGATCCAGGCTTGCCGTGATCTGTGCCGTGCCGCTACCTTCATTTACAGAAACGTTGTCTAAGGCCAAGGTAACGGTGTTAATAGTGTCACTGACTGTGGTCGTAGTCGTGCTATTGTCAAAGGTTAGATTTTCAAAGCTGCCCGGTTGTCCGGCATTAGCTTCATTGACACTAGTAATGGTATTGGTAACGGTTTCGCCATCCAAATACACATCATCACCTTGCACCGGTACGTCCAGCGTGCCAGTGCTACTGCCAGTAGGGATAATGATCGTACCTAAGCTGGTTTCCACGGTTACATCATTTTTAGCTACTATAGGGTTACCGCTGTCGTCACGCAGAGTAACGGTATAAACCAGATCTGCAGCGCCTTCATTCACAGCACTACGATCCACTGTCAACTCGGCGATGACAGTGTCAATGGTGTCGGTAATGTCAGCTGTGGCCGTTGCGCCTATTACATCTACTGCTTCAAAGTTTCCGCCATTAATTTCAGTGACCGTGGCCTTGAGGCTATCAGCATCAAGATAAACGTCAGAATTCTGTGTAGGGATAAATAGCTCACCGCGTCCGTTAGCATCAACCGTGACTTGGTGCTCGGTGCCATTTACATCAACAGTCAAAGCAACAGTGCTGCCCGTTTGCGGAGGGTTGTTTAGTTCAAAAACAAAAGTAACTCCGGCTTCATCCTCCGTCACATTAGTGGTCGTGACCTTAACGCGGGTAATGTCGGCATCGTCAACAATAGTACTAGTCACTGTGCTACCCAAACTAGATTCATTGATATGCTCGTTACCACCAACGGCCTGTTTCACGGTAAAGGTTTTATCTTCATTACCTTGTTGATAAGGATCATCCGAACGGCTATCGACTTCAATACTGCCAGTGCTCTCACCCACTTGGATAACGATAACTTCACCGGTTTCTAACTCAATATAGAGCGGCTTGTCTGCAACGGGGCTTTCCACGGTGGCGGTAACCGTTATCTTGCCACCTTCGATAACTTCCGGTGTTGTGCTAAGGATAATATCCAGTACTGGCACCACCTCAATATTAAGGTCTGCGGAGGCAGTACCGCCCTCACCATCAGAAATAGTGTAATTGACAGTCGGAACTGGGCCGTTGAAATTAGGTGCCGGCACAAAGGTATAACTACCGTCTGCGTTGAACGTTAGATTGCCAACACCAGAAATTACGGCGGTTTCACCAGCTGCATACTTTTGACCGCCGACCTCAAATTCGGTAACGCGCAACGGCTCATCACCATCGGGATCAGAATCATTAGCAAGCACACCATCCTTAGCTGTAACTGTCAGAGTCACATCTTCTAATGTGGTGTTAGCGTCGGCAATGGCTACTGGCGGCGGGTTAGATACTGACCACACAAAGTCATGTTCACTGCTATTGCCTGCTGGATCGGTCACGCTAATGGTAACGTTATATTGACCATCGGTTGGAATGTCACCATCGCCATTTTGGCTAGCAGACTTATCTATGGTGCCGGTCACTTTTCCGGTAGTTGGATCGTATTCCAAGCCTTTAGGAAGACCTGTTACAACAATGTCTAACTCGGTGTTAGGCGCTATTTGGTCGGTGAATTGACCGCGAATATCGAGATCAATTACATCTGCGTCTTCGTCTGCACGATCTGGAATACTGCCCGACAACTCAGGCGCTAAATTATCTACCGGCTTTTCATCGTTGGCACTGCTGCTGTTGCCTGCGGGATCGGTGATGGTGGCATCCACTGTGACCGTGGTTTGACCGGGGATTACCGGCACTTGCACCGGTATGCCATTGTCGATGTCGGTTTGAGTCACTGGGCGCTCGAGCAGCACGTCACCATTGGGCGTTTTCACCACTAAGGTGTCGCCCACTTTTACGGTATCTTTATCAAGAGTCACGGTAGCAGTGACTTTACCGTCGGTGATTTCAGATTCGTTATAGACACCATCTGGGCCGGTGCCTTCCAGCTCAATTGTGAGCTTAGATGTGACGTTATCAACGGGCTTTTCATCCGCTGCGCTGCTGCTGTTGCCCGCCGGATCGGTAATGGTGGCACCCACTGTGACCGTAGTTTGGCCGGGGACTACTGGCACGTCGACCAGTACACCGTTGTCGATGTCGTCTTGGGTCACTGGCCGCTCCAGTAACACGGTTCCGTCTGGTGTGGTCACCACTAATTGGTCACCCTCTTTAACGGTATTTGGATCTAAGGTAACTTTAGCGGGCACTTTACCACCCACTATTTCCGACTCGTTGTACAGGCCGTCAGGACCGGCGCCTTGTAATTCAACTTCTAGCTGAGGCGTAATATTATCCACCGGTTTTTCATCGGAATCGTTACTGCCGGTGCCATTGGGCTGAGTAATACTGGCATTTATTTCTACGCTTGGCTGGCCGGGTGTAACTGGCACTTGAACGATAATACCGTTGGTGATGTCGCCAGAGGTCACGGGGCGGTTAATAAGCTCGTTACCTTTACCATCGGTAACTACTAAAATATCACCTTCTTTTACTTTATCGTCTAGGGTTATATGCCCCGATACGGTACCGTCGGCAGCAATTTCTGATTCATTATAAATACCATCAGGCCCGGCGCCCTGCAGCTCAACTGTAAGACCGGGAACGCGCTGGATAGCACCACTTTCATAACGTTCTTCACCGCGGTGTTCGTAGCGGTAGTCGGCTTCTACTACCCAATCGGGCAAACTCATACCTAACGGACGCAACACTTCACTTATACGTGCCACGGTAACAGGAGTAATACCATCGGCTTCGATGATTTCATGAATACGCACCAGGTTTACAAAGTTATGCCCTGTTGAGTCCACTGTTATGGCGCTGTATTGGAGGCCTGAGCTATCGTTAGCCGTCGCCGATGAATCAGCCAGCGGTGCCAACGCTGATGGTGAGTCGGACTCAGTTTTTGCGGTGGCAGAAATATCTGCACCTTCCGCCACTACAACTTGTTGCTCGCCAACAAAAGTCAGCTCATTACCGTTACCAAAGTCAACACCGACCACGGTGCCTTGGGCGGTAACCAGTATTTCATCTGCGGTTAAGCGGTCGCCTACTTTTAAGGCACGGCGTTCACCCGTGCTGGCTTGGGCCCATGCTTGTCCGGTGAGGGATACAATAGTGGCAAGTGTGTTCATAGAAACCTCATCATAAAAATAGACATACCGCCTTCTTGGCAGCAGTTATTAAATTGCTATTAACGCTCGGTTAAGGCATTGGCTTTAGCGCGTAAAAAGGGTTTAAGTACATAAGATAAAATGGTTCTTTTGCCGGTCAGTACATCCAGCTGGGCAGTCATGCCTGGGATCACAGATAACAGCTGGGCCGCCTCGGCGTTGGTGGTGATGGCACGCACCACATAAAAAGTGTTGTCGCGATCGTCGGTAATGGTGTCGGCACTAATGTGCTGCAGCTCGGCTTCTAAGCCACCATAAATGGCGAAATCATAGGCGTGCAGCTTAATGGTGGCCGGCAAGCCGGGTCTTAGAAAAGCAATGTCTTTGGGGGAGATTTTGGCCTCAACTAATAAGCGATCGTCGCTGGGCACAATTTCTACCAGCGCATTACCGGGTTGTACCACGCCGCCTACCGTATTCAGTAATAAGCGTTGCACGGTGCCGTTTACCGGCGAGCGGATCTCTGCCAGTTTCACGCGGTCAGCCAAGCCCCCTACATGTTGATTTAGGCTATTCATTTCAGTGGCCGACTCGCTAAGTTCGCTGTGCCATTGGCTATGCATGGTGAGTTCAACTTCTTGCAGCCGAGCTTGAGCTTCTTGAATGCTGGCTTGCACTTGTTGAGCCCGCGCAGCCGCTTGACGACGCTCACCGTTGGCGGCAGATTGGTCACGTTGTAAGTGCAAAATATCAATTTCAGACACGGCACCACTGGCTAATAAAGGCCGAGTAGCGGCCAGCTCACGGCTTGACATGTTATATGCCTGCTGGGCGGTGCTAACCCGAGCTTGCGTTTCGCTAAGCTCTTGTTGGCGCTGAGCCAATTGCTCTTGGGCCACCGTTAGCCGTTTTTGCAGCTCATTTAAGCTGGCCTGATACTGATTTTGCTCACGTTTTAATACTCGCTGCTGCTCGTCGGTCACGGCAGCCGTCATATCTGGCACATAGTCTTGCTGATTAATTTGCGCATTTAAGCGCGCCACCTTGGCGGTGAGCGCAAACAAACGGCCACTGCTTTCTTGAAAATTGGCTACAAAGCGCGTGGGATCGATGCGCGCCAGCAACTGCCCTTGAGTGACTACCTCGCCCTCTTTGATCAGCAGTTCTTCAATCATGCCGCCATCCAAAGACTGGACTATTTGCAGCTGGCGGGAAGGGATCACCTTGCCCTCGCCACGGGTGACTTCGTCAATGGGCGCAAACGCCGCCCATAACAGCAGCAGGATAAAAGTGAACGCTATGCCGTACAGCAAACCGCGCGCACGCAGCTCTTGTTGGCGCTCAATGGCATAAGCCGCATCTTGTTGCCAATAACGGGAGCGCTGGCTAAAGCTGGCAAATAACGGTCGAAATAAACGGTCTACCCAGCGTTTTCCACTTAAACCCACGGCATTGGTTTTGCTTAACTGCTCGAAGGCGCGTTGTTCGGCGGATTTAGACTTTTGCTGACTGTGGCTCATGGCGCGGCCCTCTGAATGCTGCCCTGCTCAAGCGCTTGCAGCACTTGTTGCTTGCTGCCATCCGCCACTACGGTGCCGCCATCGAGTACAATCAGGCGCTCCACCATGTTTAACAATCCGGTTTTATGGGTAATTAAGAGCAAGGTTTTGCCCTGGCTAAATTGATCCAGCCCCTTGCTCACATGATTCTCTAAGCTGCTGTCCATGGCACTGGTAGGTTCATCAAGCAGTAACATGCTGCTGTCTGCCATTACCGCACGGGCGACGGCGATAGTTTGTCGCTGCCCGCCAGAAAGCCGACTGCCCCCCTCACCCACGGGCATGGCCATGCCATCCGCATGGGGTCCTATCAGTCGCGTTAAACCAGACACATGCACCGCCTGCATCAGCCGTTCTTGGCTGGCGTGGGTTTGACCCAAGGTGACGTTGTCATATACGGAACCGCTGAGCAGTTGTACGTCTTGGGGCACGTAGCCAATATGGCGGCGCAGCTCGGCCGGATCCAGCTGGCCAATGTGCACACCATCAATCAAAATACTGCCAGCACTGGTTTGATACAGACCTAAGATCAGTTTTTCGATGGTGCTTTTACCAGACCCTACTTGGCCTAACAGCGCCACCCGCTCACCGGCACGAACATGAAACGACACATTATTCAGTGCCGGCGTTTCTTCATCTGGATAGGTAAAAGAGACGTTGCGAAACTCAATTTCACCGCGCAGTCGGCCGCGGCTTAGCTGGGGTTTGTTTAAGTCTCGCTCTTGCTCATGAGCCATAATGTCTTCTACAGATTTGAGTGCAGTGGCCGCTTGGTAATACTGGGTTAATAACGAGGCGGTTTGCGATACCGGTGCCATGGCGCGCGACGACAACATATAAGAAGCAATCAGGGCTCCTTGGCTCATCTCGCCTTTAATCACCAAGTACACGCCAGTGATAATCATGCTGATCGCCACCACTTGCTGGATCCAGGCCGCACCTGCCCCCACAGATGCACCGAGCAAGCGCTGCTTGCCGGAACACCCCGATAAAAAGTCGGTAGCCTGCTCCCATTGGCTTTGCATGCGGCTGGTGGCGTTAAAACTCTTTAAAGTGGCAGTACTGGACAAGCTCTCAATTAAACCCGCATTGCGTTGGGCACTGGCTTGGCTAGACACTTCTGATAACTGCTGCATCTTGGCTTGCACCGATAAGGCGTAGCCAATAATCAGCAGCGCGCCCACTAATACCGGGATCACCATGGGCCAAGAAATCAGGCCAATAATAATCACGAACAACAAGAAAAACGGCAGGTCGATTAATGCAGTAATGGTCATGGAACCAATAAAAGAGCGCACCGACTCAAACGACTGCACATTGGCAGCAAACGAGCCCACCGATTGCGGACTGTGCTTTAAGCGCATGCCTAAAATGCGCTCCATGATCAATGCCGACAGCTTAATATCCGCTCGACTGGCCGCCAGCTCCACAAACCAGCTGCGCAACATGCGCAGCACCAAGTCCGCACACACCACCACCATCGCGCCCATGGCTAACACCCACAGAGTTTCGGTTGCATGGTTGGGCACTACACGGTCATACACGTTCATCACAAACAGCGGCATAGTGAGCGCAAATAAGTTAATGAAAAACGCCGCTATTAATACATCCCGGTACACCCGTCGATTAGCACGCACTACGCTCCAAAACCAATGCCCTTTGTGCTCAGGCTCGGTGGCAGTACGCTGCTGGCCATCAGGCAGGCGAAAACTCGGCCGGCAGTACAGCGCGATACCTGTATAGCGGCTATTCACCTCCTCTAAGCTCAGCTGTTGGCTTTGCATTTCCAGCTCTGGCAGGCGCAGTTGCACGGTTTGCTGTTGCATATCAACCGCTTCCAGCAAGCAGGCGTTGTTGTCTTCCAGCAAGATAATGCAAGGTAATAGCAAACTATTGAGTCGGGTGAGGGATTGGCGTACCAAGTTAACATTCAGCCCCGCCCGCTCGGCGGCGCGTGCAGTAATGGAAGGCGATAAACGGCCCTCCACTAACGGCAAACCGTCGGTCAGGGCGTCAAGCGTGAGCGTAGTGCCGTTTGCGTTGGCCAGCCATAATAAGCAGCCACTAATGGGATCATCACTTATCTGCATAACATCCTTTTTACATGCCGTGAGGAGCGAAGAGTGAAGGGTTAAGCCAAACCCTTCGGCAGCCGTACGTTACAGGTTCTTGGTCGAATGAATTAGACTCAACAAAAGCCGCTCGAGGGGCTAAGGGCTAGGGTTTAGTCTTGAGTGTTATCTCGTGCTCTTTACTCTTCACCCTTCCCCCTTACTTATCTCGCCCGAGTGATTTTCAGCTCTACACGGCGGTTTAAGGCTCGATCCTGTGCAGTGTCATTACTAACAGTCGGCTGGGCTGCGCCCACACCGGATACTGCTAAGATAGTGCTATCAATACCGCTGTCTATTAAGACATCGCGTACCGCTTTAGCGCGCGCCAGCGATAATTTTTGATTAAGGTCAGCCGAACCCACGTTATCGGTATGGCCCACTATGCTAATAGCCCGTGGCGTGCCTTGTTCTAACGTGCGCTGTACCAACTGATGTATTTCGCTCAAGGCTGCAGGTTTAAGCTCGGCACTGTTGGTGTCAAATAATGTATCGCCGCTTAAATTAAAGGTGTCTTGGCCGGTGACCGGCTGCATATAACGGTCGTAATCAAACTCTTCCACGGCAGTGGCCACACAAAAATGCTGAGAGGTAGGTGACGGCGAGCCATTGAGATCACTTAAAGTCGGAATTTTTTCACTCGACACAGATAAGGTATCCAGTAAGTTCCCCATGCTGTGTAAGGTGTGCAGGCGAGCTAGTTGCAAGTCATAGGTACCATCTACATAAGCGCGTTCAGCCTGAAATGATTCATTTTCTGAGTCCAACACATCCAGCAAGCTGCGACGGCTAATATTAAATTGTTGACGATAAGCCACCACGACATTCGCAGAGGCATCGCGGTGTTCAAGTAAGGACACTAATTTTCGGTCGATATTGAGCATGTCGCTGTGGGCAATAGTGGCGGTTTGGCGTAAATCGACACAGGTTTTATGATGTAGGCTTTCAGCCTGATGAATACGGCTATAAGCTGCGTATTCACCCGCTTGGTCACTGCCACCATTATATAGGTTATAACTGGCTCGCAACTCGACAATACTCTCGTCTCCGTAAGAACTAGGGTCGGTGCGGTCGTCAAAACTGTTGTTGTTTTTATAGGTGCCGTGGCGCGCGCTAAGCTCAATGGTGGGGTAACGATTAGCTTTAGTTTCGTTATAAGACGCAGTGGCGGCTTGGGTATTTTCTGCCGCAGCAAACAACGACGGATTGTTGTGATACACAGTATTGAGCACTGTGCTTAAATCACGAGGCACTACTTGTTTGGGAACAGAAAACTCTGTGAGATTTTCAGTCGGAAAGCGCCCTACCAAGCGCTGAAAACGCGCAGTCACGGTTTGTAAATTAGCAATTTCTGTCATTAGGTTAGAACGCGCTAACGACAAACGACCGTCGATTTGTTGCAAGTCTGCCTTATTGCTGACTCCTTGACGTACTCTTTCACCCACCTGCTTATTCACGCGCTGATGATTCGCTACATTCTGTTGGGCCAGTGTTACCAGTTCGCGATGGCGCAATACACTTAAGTACGCATCACTGGCTTCTAGCGCTTTAGTCTCGGCTTCATTTAGCAATTCATAATAGCGGGTTAGGCTGGTGTGCTCGGCTTTAGCTAACGCATTACGCACTCGAAAGCCGTCAAATAACATTTGCGTTAGTGACACTTCTGCATAATTACGTGAATAATCACTGCGATTATCAAAGTCACGTTGGGCACGACCACCGGAAAGGTTAAGGTCCAGTGTCGGTAAATAACCACCAAAGGCTTGTCGCTCATCGTGAGTTGAGGCATTAAAGGCATCAAGTTGAGCTTGTAATTCCGGTTGAGTATCTAGGGTTTCTTTTACCACACTCAATAAATTATCTTGCTGAGCGGCAGATAAACCACTGAACGGAATTATGCTTAAGCAAGCAGTAAGTACTATTTTTGCAAGGGGAGATTTTTTAAACATATATTCCTCTAATACATTCCATGTGGACCATACCCTGGCCACTGTGCGATGCTCTGATAGTGATAACCCGCATTTAAAACACCTAATTCAGTCGGGTACACTGATACAGCCTCCGCTGGTACGGCGAGGCTGTATTGTTAAGTAAATTAGGTCGACACTTGCTTGGTGCTTAAAAGTACAAATATGCCTGAGCAACAAACTTATAAATTCGAGTGTATAACGCTAGCACTGTTTTTAAAATAAAACCTTTGCTTGCACGATTAAACCTATGCGCGTGCGCAAGTAATTTTTTAACCTGCAATTTATTGGCAACAACATAAATATATGGTGGTTAACAATGTGATGACGGAGCATAAAATATACGATGAGTTAATTTACTGTTACATAAAGACTTTAATGCTTCATTGCTGACTTTTTGTGGTGCTATTTCCTAGTGTTCTAGCGTGTATTTACATACACTGTCCCCAAAAAATCACTACCTACTGCCTCAATAAAAGTAGTATTTACATAATATAATTAAGAAAGCGGCTGAGCAGTCGCCATTTTTAACATACCTAAAAGTGAACGAGTGGCATGGATACATTAAAAAATAGGCGTGTGTTAATTGTAGAAGACGAAGAGGCAGATCGCATGTTGCTGGCTTCTTATCTGCAACAGCAAGGTTGCCAAGTTTTTTATGCTAACGACGGCCTACACGGTATCGAACAAGCGCGAATACTGCAGCCTGACATTATATTGATGGACTCAGAGATGCCGCGCTGCAACGGCCGTGATGCCTGCAAAGTAATTGCTCAAGACCCCAGAACACAGCATATTCCGGTTATTTTTATCTCAGGCATGACCTCGTCAGAACAACGAGTGCGTGGCCTGCTCGCTGGTGCCGTTGACTATATCGATAAACCCTTTGCTTTTAGTGAAGTGAAATTGCGACTGGTCATTCATTTAAAAAACCGCCCCAACTTGGTACAACATAGCCCAGACTCAGCAACAGAACCGCTGCCAATCACCTTGCTACCAACAAATAATCGGCATGCCATTTTGTTCCACAACGCCCGCACCCACCTGCTAACGTCGCTGGCAACCACGTTACCAATGTCGGAATTAGAGAAATTAACCCGCTCTAATAGCAAACATCTCAATATGGCGTTTAAGGTCTGCGCGGGGGTAACGGTTTATGAATATCTTCGCGAAGAGCGCATGAAAGAGGCTAAAGCCTTACTGCAACAAACCCCGCTTGCTATACAAGACATCGCCTATGAGATTGGCTTTACCGATAGCGCCAACTTTGCCACAGCATTTAAAGATCGATTTGGCCTAGCTCCCAGAGCATTTCGCCAGAAAACGAACTAGGAATGATATTTTGATACACCGCCATTGGACCGCCACACTACTCGCTACCCTCACCGCATTATTTCTGGTTCTTGTATCCCCGGCGCGAGCAGATATGGTCAGTGGGCCAAGCGACTTAAGCCATATTATCGATCTAGCCAACATGCCCGATAACACAGAGCTGACTGGTAACATGCTAACCAGCCCCAAAAACAGCACCATTCAAAATCTCAGTGACGCCGTAAATTTTAGCGATTGGCACAATATAGGCAGAGATACCCTAAATGCTCCCCGCCAGCACACCACTGTTTGGCTAAAAGCTGCGGTGCATAATAGCAGCGACCAGGCGCTTATTCGCTGGCTGGTATTAGAGCCATGGCGAGTAAACCGAGTAGACGCCTTCTTTATCAACCCCGCTTCGGGCGAACAACTGCGACATGACGCCACCGGGTTGGATATTCCTCTACAGGACCGTACTGTCAGCAATGGCAAAACCATTGTTCCCGTAACATTGAGCCCAGGTGAAACTCAGCAATTTTATCTAAACATTTATAGCGACAGCTTGCCTTTTATCAGTATAAAAAGCTGGGAGCCCGTTGCCTATTCGCAAAGCATCAACGATAGTCGAATATTCCAGATCGCTCTTTTTGCAGCCATCTTGACCTTACTGATAATTCTGTTACTCCAATTCAACGTCGGCTTAATCATCACCGGCATTTGGTTATTGGTCGCGTTTATCTTTGAAACAGAGAAGGATGGCTTTTTCAGTAATTACTTGCTGAGCTTTCTTGAAGACTACTCTGCTAATTTAAGACTTTCTGCTTGGATATTCACCGAGCAACTTTTCCTTATGACCTCGTTTATTTTACTGGGGCTTAACCAGCACCGACATTGGCGAATATTCATACAACTTACGGCAGCCTCTGCCTTTATAATGACCTGCTTAACCTTTGTGCTCAATGGTGCCAGCATCAGGAGTCTGGGAATTATGATCACCGGTTTGTACGCCATCAGCTGGTTGTTTATGATAATACCTGGCCTGCGCATCAAACGTACTCAGCAATTAGCTATTCTCGCCCTACTATCCATTTACTGGGTTGTGTCAGTATTTTTGTTACTCGGTTATGCATTCAACTTTTATTACACCTCTACATTCGCCGTGACGCGAATTTACGTTGAAATCATAGTGGCGTTGGCCTTGATAATGACTTACAGCTGGCAGCAGAAGCAGCAAATAAAAGTAGCTAAAAATGCTTTAATAGTGCACGAGTCGCAAAGCCGGAAAAGACTCGAACAGGCAGTTAAAGATCGTACGGAAGATCTAAATAGCGCCCTCGAAACTGCTCAAAAAGGCAGCACGGCAAAAGTCAATTTTCTAGGGCAGATTAGCCACGACTTAAGGGCCCCCCTCACGGCTATTCTGGGTTACGCCCAACTGCAAACGGCGGGCCTCATCAGCGACCAAAAAGCCAATCAGATCATTCAAGATCGGGCGCTCTATATGAAGGATTTAATAAATAGCTTGGTTGATTATGTGCAGGACACAGCGGCAGATAATGATGAGCAAAGTGATATTTATTTGATCGCCTTTATAGACAATCTAGTCAATCAGACCCACTTTCTCGCCAACAAGCAAAATAACCGCTTTCAACTAAAAATCGAGACCGAGTTGCCCACCGTGATTCGCTGCAATCACACCCAACTGCAGCGTATTCTGCTCAACTTATTAGATAATGCCGCGAAATATACTGTTAAAGGTTACATTTCCCTATCCATTATCGTCGATAGTAACCAGGATGAGCAGCCGTCGCTTATTTTTCGTATCAACGATACCGGACGTGGCATCGCCCCTCACCAACTCGAACATATATATACGCCATTTTATCAAAGCTCCGAGAGCAATCCTGGCAGTGGCTTAGGCCTACCCATCTGCTTTGAACTCACTGAACGTATGGGAGGCAGCCTTGAGTTAAAAAGTGAACTCGGAGTAGGAACAGTTGCTATATGTACTATTCCCTACATAGCCGGTGATGAGCTACTCGCGACTTTATCGCTACCTGTCGCACAAGATTTATTGCCCATGTTTGATGCACAGAGACAAAAAGCTTGGATTATCGAGGATTCAAAGCCTATTAGCGAACTACTGGACGGCGAACTCACCGAAATGGGGTTTGATACGGCACTTGCAATGAACGCAGAAGCATTTATAGAGACAATAACGAACGATTGTGAGACTCCTGCCATTATTATTACCGACTATCAGCTGCCAAGAGCCTCTGGTTTAGCCGTGCTGCACGCCGCACGTGAGCAATGGCCTAATGTGCCAGTGCTACTGCTTTCAGCAACACAAAATAGCACCCCACAAACTGTTGAAACGCCTTCTTTAGGCTTTTGCGCCTACCTTTCTAAACCCATAGATTTACTCGCATTACGCTTAAAGCTGGCAAGACTCTGTAACCTGACACAAATAGTCTAGAATCTGAGCCTCGGCGCTACGCTAGCGAGACCATTTAATCTAGCGCCAAGGGCCGACGCAAAAGACGAAACTTCTCAATATAGCCTGTGGATTACGCAGAAAAAGACACACTAATAACAGGGGTGCCTTCGCCGCCCCTCCGTGCCAGACAGAAAAATGCTTCTGCCACTTCTGCATTTCCGCCATCCATCGGCGGGTAGGTGGCGCGGCGGATCATACGTAATCCGGTGGTGTTTTATATTTTATTTACAGGCACTTAAGCCTTGCCAGTCTTCTAGATCTAGCGCAGGTTTTTCGGCGCGAAAGCGGGCATAAAGCTCAATACCTTGCGTATCTTGCAAAATATCAACCTGAACGCCCTTTTCTCGCAACAGCGACTCGGTGCCAGACGCATTGGTAATATCTCCCACTACCGCGCGCGCAAACCCTCTCATGTAAATCAGCGTAGCACACACATCACATGGGCTTAAACTGCTGTAAATAGTGGTGTCACTAAAATCGACTCGACCCGCATCGCGAATGGCAGCCGTTTCACCGTGATTATAGGGGTGATCTTCTTGAACCAGCGTATTGTGACCTTTACCCACGATTTGATTCGTCGAGTTATTCACTATAACCGCACCAATCGGGCAACCGCCTTCGTCATAACTCTTTTGCGCCAGCAGCACCGCAATGCGCATAAAATCAGCATCAGTTAAGGCTTGCGCAAAGTCATTATCCATCAGCGTGAATAAACTTGTGGTTGGCATGTGAGCAATAGCGGTTAACGTTTGCTCCGTTTTTTCTGTCTGTTTATTTAGTAACATTTTCATTATCACGCCTTTTTGATGCCAAACTGATAAGTATGTGATCTGTTTTACTACTCTATAAAAGCAGAACGATCAGGACAATACCAGAAATGGTATTATCGCGGGAGCCGATCTCTGTTGCCTCTTCTTAAGCACCGAGTTGTCTGCTAACTCCATACACAGAAGGCCCCGTGGCATAGGGCCGGATAAAAGGGCGTATCTTTCAAGCTCATTTGTGTAGCTCCTAACCCAGCCATCTGTGCCCCCCAACACTCCAGAGTGGAACCTTTCAGGTGTGGACGCCAAATGAAAAGCTAACTAATTAATAGTGCCTGCACTCAACTCCTACTCCGCTTATCCGCACTTTCCTGGACACTCGACTTGAACGAGGACTTCAACGGTTTATATGTTCCAGCAGCATCTGGCCAAAGCGTCCCGGGGCTTCAACCGAAGGCACATGGCCCACTTGCTCCAGAATAATCGGCTCTTCCACACCACAGCATTGGGCAAGGGTTTGCAGTGAAGCCGGCGGCGTGGCGACATCGTCACTGCCACCTATCAGCAACAAGGGCACCTTGTGGTCACGGAGTTGCTCACTAAAATCGACACGGCCCAACATCTCGCACAACAAGGCGTAGCTGTTGGCATCACCCCGCCCCATTATGGTATTCCAGCCCTTGAGTAACGCAGGTTGCTTCTGGCTGGCAGCGGGGCCAAACCAGCGCGGCACTATGTCGACCGCCATGGCGGGCAAGCCCTGTTCGCGTATGGCGGCAGCACGGGTTTGCCAAGCATCGGCGGTACCAATAGCAGCACCGGTGTTGGTCAGGGTTGCCGACAACAAGCGATCGGGAGCCTGGCCAAGCAACTGCTGGCCAATAACACCACCAATAGAAGTACCCACAAAATGAAAGCGCTCTGCTCCCGTCTGCTCTGCCAGCGCCAGCACCTCTTCTACTAGACTAGCCGGGCTGATCTCTGCGTTTGTCCAAGAGGTACTGCTGCCGTGACCTGGCAGGTCCCAACTTAACACCCGATAATGGGGCAGCAGCATGGGTAGCAACTCGTCCCACACCGCCTGACTCATGCCCAGCGGATGGGCCAGCACCACCAGAGGGTTTTCTGGGTTACCCAGCAAACGGTAGCCGACCGTACGGCCATCAATTTCTAGAAAAGACATTCAGACTCCCAACTTCAAATAGAAAGAGCCAGTTCAGGTAAATCAGTCAACAGGCCGATACTCCTAAACTGGCGGATAACACATTCGGTAAACTGTGTCTTATACCCGCTCAATCAGGGTCGCGATACCCTGTCCGACGCCTACGCACATGGTACACAAGGCCAGGCGTTTGTTCTGCAGGTGCAGTTCATGAGCGGCAGTTTGCAATAGACGAGCACCGGACATGCCCAGCGGATGGCCCAATGCGATGGCGCCACCATTGGGGTTCACTCGTGGGTCGTTGTCTTTTAGCCCCAGCTCGCGCATGCAAGCCAGTGCCTGAGCGGCAAAGGCTTCGTTGAATTCGAACAGGTCGATGTCGTCCATGGTCAGGTTGTGCTGGACCAGCAACTTACGCACTGCCGGCACTGGGCCTATGCCCATGATGCGCGGTTCGACACCGGCTGTGGCCATCCCCAGAATACAGGCCATCGGCTTAAGGCCATAACGCTGTACCGCGTCTTCGCTGGCGATCAACATGGCAGCGGCACCGTCATTCACGCCCGACGCGTTACCGGCAGTAATGCTGCCGCCATCACGAAAAGGAGTGGACAAGGCGGCCAGCTTCTCCAGCGTGGTGTCTGGACGCAGGTGTTCGTCTTCGGCAAACAGCAACGGATCTTGTTTGCTGCGTGGGATCTCGATAGCCACTATCTCTTGGGCAAAACGACCTTCGCTTTGCGCCCGAGCCGCTTTTTGCTGAGAGTGAACTGCGAAAGCATCCTGATCATCCCGCGAGATAGCGAACTGTTCGGCGAGGTTCTCTGCTGTTTCCGGCATAGTGTCCACGCCGTACTGCGCTTTCATCTGCGCGTTGATAAAGCGCCAACCGATGGTGGTGTCTTCTATTTTTTGACCACGAGTAAAGGCCGAACCCGCCTTGCCCATCACATAGGGCGCACGAGACATAGACTCTACGCCGCCAGCCAGCACCAGATCTAACTCACCGGCCTTGATGGCACGCACTGCAGTACCGACCGCATCCATGCCCGAGCCGCACAAGCGGTTGATGGTAGTGCCGGGGACGCTCACCGGCAGACCTGCCAACAATGCCGACATGCGGGCCACGTTGCGGTTGTCTTCACCTGCTTGGTTACCACACCCCATGATCACTTCGTCGATGGCAGCAGGGTCCAGATCGGGCACCTGCGCCAATACCGCCTTGATTACCTGGGCCGCCAAATCATCGGGGCGAATCGCTGCTAAGGTGCCGCCAAAGCGACCGATGGCCGAACGTCGGGGATGACAAAGATAAACGGGCTTCATAGCGCGGCCTCCTGTGCTAGGGGTTTGGCGTGGTGGGCGGCAGTTCTGGCCTTGAGTGCCCGTAATATTTCAAGCTCGTTGGCATTGGGCTCGGGGGTTTGCGTCAGCGGCTCGGCAAAACGTACCGGCCAGCCGGTGGCTTCACTTACTTGCTCGCGCGTGACACCGCTATGCAGCGACGTCACCACCAACTCTTTGGTATCCGCGTTAGGTTGCAGCACGCACAAATCGGTAATCACCTTGGTGGGGCCACGGCCAATGTTGGGCACGCCGTCACGGCCTTTGCCATCGCGACCAAAGCCTAGGGTTGTAATAAAGTCTACCGCCTCAACAAAGGCCCGCGACGAATGCTTGAGAGTAATGAACACCTCTTTGGCATTGGTGGCAATTTCCGGCGCACCGCCGCCACCGGGCAGCCGTACCTTGGGTGCTTGGTAATCACCAATCAGGGTCGTGTTGAGATTAGCGAACTTGTCTATTTGCGCGGTGCCAAGAAAGCCGACATCGATATGCCCACCCTGCAGCCAGTAGCGAAACATTTCGGGTACCGCCACCGTGGTCAGGGCTGACTCGCACAGCTCGCCATCACCGATCGACAACGGCAGTATCTCGGGCTTGGTCTGCAGGGTGCCGGATTCATAGATCAGCGTTACCTCGGGAGCATGGGTCAGCCGGGCCAGGTTGGCGGCCTCGCTGGGCAGGCCGATACCCACAAAACAGGTCATGCCGTTTTGCAGCGCACGCGCGGCGGTGACCGTCATCATTTCGGAAGCATTATATTCGTGTGTCATTAGGCTTGCCCTCCCTGGTTATAGACATTTTCTTGCAGCCAGTTGTTGAAGCTGTCGCGATCTCGTGCGATCGCATCCCACTCTTTATAAAAACTGTTGTCGCGCGGGTAGTAACCGTGCGCATAAGAAGGCGCGGCGCCTCGCTTCACCTCAGCAATGGCATCAATGGCCCAGCCCGGGATCACGCAGGCATTGGGGTCGGCCTGCAGATCGTCGACGATTTCCTCGACGGTCACTATGCTGTGCTTGCCCGCCAGCACGGCTTCTTTTTGCACGCCGACGATGCCGGTTACCAGCACGTTGCCCTGCCTGTCAGCGCGTTGAGCGTGAATAATGCTGACATCGGGCCGTACCGAGGGTACCGCCGCCAGTCGTTCACCGGTGAAGGGGCACTCGATAAAGTGGATCTGCGGGTTGACCTTGGGCAGGTCACTGCCGATGTAACCGCGCAATACCGCCAGCGGCAGACCGGCGGCACCCGCTTCATAGGCACAGGCCATGGCCGCGTGACTATGTTCGAAAATTTCGAGAGGCTGGGGATAGCCCTTTTCAACCGCGTCTCGCAGACGATGCAGGGAACCCACACCGGGGTTACCGCCCCAGGAGAAGATCAGGCGCTTGGCACAACCGGCACCAATCAGCTGATCATAGATAATGTCCGGCGTCATGCGGATCAGCGTCAGATCCCGTTTTTCCTGCCGAATAACTTCATGACCCGCCGCAAAGGGGATCAGGTGAGTAAAGCCTTCCATGGCGATGGTAGCGCCATCCTGGACATAGCGAGCAACTGCGTCGTGCAAGCTCATAAAGTTGGCCATGAGTATTTGCCTCCCTGGGTGAAATTAAAAGTTCGCATAGCGAACTACATGTTTGCATTGCGAACATAATTGCACTGTTTTATCGTTCTCGCAAACCTAAAATCACCACTCAAACTCGTATATAGCTTTAAGCAACTGTAAAATATGTGAATATTTTTTATATTTGCCGTGAACTTTTAAAGATAAAATAAATGACTTATACAGTGCGTTCGCACTGCGAACTTTTGATATCATGAATTGCCAGGCTCTTCCGCCGACTGCGACAGGAAAACAGCATGATAGAAGATGACAAACTCAGCCCGGACGATCGGGATTTCGTGACCGCCCTGGCCAGTGGGTTGGAAGTATTACAGGTGTTCGATCAAAACAGCCCCCGTATGACCCTGAGCGAGGTGGCCGTTAAAGCCGGGATGAATCGAGCCAAGGCTCGCCGTTTTTTGCTGACCCTGCACGCGCTGGGCTACCTGAAAAAACAACACCGTCACTTTGAACTGACCCCCATGGTGCTACAGCTGGGGCATGCCTTTTTAACGATTAACCGCTATGCAACCATCATCCAGCCCTACCTGGAGGACATCACCCGGGAAATACACGAGTCCACTTCTCTGGGCACCCTGGACGGTGACGAAGTGGTGTATATGGCGCGTTCTGCGGCTGAACATCGTCTGATGGCCATACAGCTGTCGGTGGGTACCCGGCTGCCCGCCACCTACACCTCGATGGGCCGGGTGCTGTTGGCCCAGCTGCCCGACACCCAACTGGAATCGTTTCTGACCAAGGTCCGACTGCAGGCTCACACAGAGCGCAGCATCGTCGAGCCCGATGAATTGCGTAAAATATTGAAAGAGGTACGTCAGCAAGGCTATGCCATCGTCGATCAGGAGCTGGACTCCGGCCTGCGTTCGGTGGCAGTGCCGGTGTTCGGTCAGCAGGGTTTTCTGCTGGGGGCAATCAACATCAGTACCAATGCGGGCCGGGTAGACATGGAAACACTGCTCGGGCGCTTTCTGCCACTGCTTCAGGAAAAAGCCAGCCTGATACGAATGGCGGTGAGTTGAGATAAATCAGGGGTAACGGCCGCTTAGTCGGTTTTCTACCAGCTCCGCCAGTATGGTATTAACCAACCGCATCACTGCATTGGGGTTTTCACCACGACGACGCGATACGACCACCGGTGTGGTAATGCTTTCATCGGCCACCGTCACGAACTCCACCCCTTCACGACGCAGTTCTTTCACCTGCTCGGGTACCAGGGCAAACCCCATGTCCGAGGCCACCAGCGACAGCGCCGTTTGCAAGTCGTTCACCTGTTGAATCACCTGTACCTTGAGGCCCCGGCGATGAAACAGCCCCAAGGTCATATCGGAAAAATTGGGACCGCTGCCAGCAGGAAACGTTACACAGGGTACTTCCGCCAGTTGCTGCATGGTCGGCTGCTGCCTGAGCAGAGGGTGTCCCGCAGGCAAGGCGGCAACCAAGGGCTCATTGAACAGCACCTCTTGCTGAACATCCGGATCCTCTATTGCTATTCGGCCAAATCCGATATCAATTTTACCGCTCTTGAGGGCTTTGACCTGTTCTCTGGCTTTCAGATCGTGCAGCACGACTTCCAGATGCTTGTTACGACGCAGACGCCGCACAATCAAGGGCATCTGGCCATAAAATACCGACGGCACAAAGCCGATAGAAAAGACTCTCTTGCGATGCTGAGCCACCTGACGCGTGCCTTCTATACTGGTATTGAGTTTATCCAGAATGCCCTCCGCCTGTTGCAGAAAATACTGGCCGCCCGGGGTCAACTCCAGCCCTCTGGGTTTGCGAATGAACAACTGTACCTCCAGCTCTTCCTCCAGCTGCTTGATCTGCCGGGTTAACGGCGGCTGGGCGATAAACAACTTTTCTGCAGCTCGGGTCAGGTTCAGCTCCTGTGCCACCACCACAAAATATCGCAGATGCCTCAACTCCATCCATACCTCCAAGGTATCGCTGTCAACTTAATCAGTATTGGTTAACATATGAAAAACAGCTGTAACCTCAGTGCAACAAGAGAGCACTTTCGGCATCAGGAGATTACATGCCAGAATCCATTCAGTCCATAGACGCTATTCTGGTCGACATTCCGACCATACGCCCACACCAGCTTTCCATGACGACCATGGCTGTACAGACCATGGTAATCGTGCGCATAAAAGACTCCAGTGGCCTGGAAGGGCTCGGCGAAGCCACCACCATCGGCGGCCTGGCCTACGGTCCGGAAAGCCCGGAAAGTGTCAAGCTGACCATAGATACCTACCTGGCCCCTCTGCTGTTAGGCCAGCCGGCTGGCAATATCAATACCCTTAAGGTAAGGCTGAATACCAGTACCCGGGGCAACAACCTGGCCAAATCCGCCATCGAAACCGCCCTGCTGGACTTGCAGGGCAAGCGCCTTAATCGCTCCGTGTCCGACCTGCTGGGCGGCGCCGTGCATCAACACATTCCCGTACTCTGGACCCTGGCCAGCGGCGATACCGCAAAAGACATCGACGAAGCACAAAGCCTGATCGCCGCCAAACGTCATTGTGATTTCAAACTGAAGATCGGCTCTCGGGCACTAATGGACGATGTGCGCCACGTGGCCGCCATCAAGGCCGCCGTCGGCGACAGCGCCAGCGTACGGGTCGATGTCAACCAGGCCTGGGATGAAGCCACCGCGGCCAGAGGCATGGCCGAACTGCAAGCGGCTGGCATCGACATGGTCGAGCAACCGACTCCCATGAAGGATCTGGCGGCCCTGGTGCGCCTGTCCGAAAAATTCCATCTGCCCATTCTGGCCGACGAAGCCGTGGCCGATGCCACCGACATGTACAGACTGGCCTGTGCCGGCTTTGCCGGCGCCGTGGCCCTGAAGATTGCCAAGGCCGGCGGCCCGATCCAGGCATTAAAAGTGGCCAACGTGGCCAGTGCAGCCGGAGTCGGCCTCTATGGTGGCACCCTGCTGGAAGGCACCATCGGTTCTGTTGCCGCACTGCATGCCTGGTCCACCCTCGACAAGATCCACTGGGGTACCGAGATGTTCGGCCCGCTGTTGATGAAAGACGACATCGTCGTCAAGCGATTGAACTTCCATAACAACGGCGTTGAGCTACCCACCGGCCCGGGCCTTGGCATAGAAATAGACGAAGACAAGCTGGCCTACTATCGCCGGAAGTAGTGTCGCCGCAAATAATTTTATCGCCGCACATAGCAGCGCAGAAAATTAACGATCGGCGGTCATACACATCCGCCGCACCTTATTACTCGTGGAGCAAGCATCATGCTGTTTAAAGTTGAGATGAAAGTAAATATTCCTCATGACATCCCGGCCGACGTGATTGCCGATATCAAGGCGCGGGAAAAAGCCTACGCCCAGGAACTGCAGACTCAGGGCAAGTGGCGCCACCTGTGGCGGGTAGCCGGCAGCTATGCCAACGTCAGCATCTTCGATGTGGCCGACAACGCCGAACTGCAGGACCTGATCAGCGCCCTGCCGCTGTTCCCCTACATGGACATCAGCGTCGCGCCCCTTTGCCGACACCCGTCCACCATCCATGCGGATGACCGTTAATTCTTTGAAGTGCCCAAGTCGCAACAACATAACAAACTAAAATTGATGCAAGGAGTCAAGCAATGTCAGTCAAAACCATGGAAACTCAGCAAGTCGTCGAGCTACTGGAAAAAGTAGCCGGTTTGAACCAGACCGGTGGTAACGACCGCGCTAAAACCATTATCCATCGCCTGATGCACGACATTTTTCAGATCGTTGAAGATCTGGATGTCACGCCGGAAGAATTCTGGAGTGCAGTGTATTACATCAACGATCTGGGCAAAAACGGTGAAGCTTCGCTACTGGCCCCGGGCTTAGGGATGGACAAGTACCTGGATATCCGCATGGATACCGAAGACGAACTGGCCGGTCTGGCTGGTGGCACGCCGCGCACCATCGAAGGTCCCCTGTATGTGGCAGGTGCCCCGGTGTCCGAAGGCTTCGCCCGCATGGACGACGGTACCCAAGGCGACGACGCCATGATCATCACCGGTGTCGTCACCGACCAGGATGGTAAACCGCTGGCCGACACCCTGGTCGAAATCTGGCACGCCGATCTCAAGGGTGGCTACTCCTACTTCGACAAGTCTCAGAGCGAATACAACCTGCGTCGCGGCATCAAGACCGATGCCAACGGTCGCTACACCGCACAGAGCATCATTCCGTCAGGTTACGGCTGCCCACCAGAAGGCTCAACCCAGGCACTGCTCAACCTGTTGGGTCGTCACGGCAACCGCCCTGCGCATATCCATTACTTCGTTTCCAAACCGGGCTACAAGCACCTGACCACCCAGATTAACCTGGCGGGTGACGAATACACCTACGACGACTTCGCCTTCGCCACCCGCGAAGAGCTGGTAGTGGATGCAGTCCGTGTCGAGGATGCAGCCGCAGCCGAGCAGTACGGCCTGAACAAGCCGTTCACCCAGGTGGAGTTCAACATCCAACTGGTGTCTACCGACAAGGCCGATTTGCAAAGCCGCCACGAGCGCCAGCGCGCCCTGGAAAGCTAAATTTCCTGATACAGACCCTTTAATCCCGTGCTGTTTGTAACTAGGCCGCCTGCTGTCAGCTGGCGGCCTCTGTCTATGAGGCCGATCTTATGGAAGTCACGACGATAAACTAAAAAATCACTTGAACCACTCCCAATTGATCCTTTTGCACTGGCTTCGGCGCTTCAAGGACGTTAGCCCGCTCTCTTTACTTCAAAAAAACAATCCAATTGCCTACAAGTTCTGTGGCACTGCATAGTAGTTCATGTGTCCCATCACAGCCTTGTGCGACCATGCCCCAGCCACTGGCCTATTTTCAGTTCACACCGGACCTGATTAACTTTACCCAGTAACCTGGATCGTTTGGTCTTGCGTATTACCGTGGACCCGATAAGTAATCACGCATAACTGGTGTGGTTCTGTCGTCATTCCCGCGAAGGCGGGGGGCTAGTATTTTTCAGCCGCTCCGCTGATTGACAATTCTGCACCACAGGTCTTGGATTTCCTCCTTCGTGATGAGAGATCCCCTGTTTTTACTGGTCACGCTGCAACACTTGACGTTCCGTTCCCAACCATGCCTGAAGGTCGAGAAGAAACTGCTGATGCTCATCATCATGCTCTTGTCGGCCGCTAGGCACAACTCGGTTCAATAAAGGTAGCCCGCGACCGCCATAGACCAGACTGGCGCGCAGCACATGGATGTCTTGGTACAGCAGCCTCCAGGCACTGGCACGAGCTAGGACTGCGCTGATAGAGGTGTTATACCAATCGCACTAAATAAGTAGTCTGCCTTTACTTCCTATAAAAGGTCGGATAAACGGCCTACTCCACCGACACGCTGCAAGCACATCCATGTGGCGCTCAAACACATGACATCCTTGTCATGTGATGGTCGGTGGAGCAGTGCCCTTCGTCCTCTCTTAACTCCCTCAGGTGACTGATGACGCTGTCTACAGGCAACTCGATGCTTGCAAAGAGGTAACGGAGATCGCCTCCAACGACCGTGAAATGCCAAGGACGGCATTGCCCGAGCCCCCATGGATGGGTTTATGGCGCGTCGTGGGAGGTGGCTCTGTTGCCTCTAACACTCCAAGCTTTAAAATAGATCAAATATTTAGTGGGATTGGTATTATCTCGATTAAGCTTGCCATTGCCGAGAAAGCAGCCCACCCGCTTTAAGTACAACAATAGATATCAGGCTATTTTAGAAGTATGCGGGGTATTGAGATATTCTGTTTAATCAGAAGCTACCTCTCGACGTGTCGAAAACAGTCAGTGCCAGCGAGCACGGCCCTGGCGTTATTATTCAACGGTCAGCTTTCGAACATTTTTAACGCTAAATCGGAAGCTGAAGAGTTACTATCGAACAAGCTTTTGCTGAGTTTTGCAGCAATCTCGGCGTATTAAAGATATAGAGTTGCACATCAATCTGCCAGCCGGTCTTGATCACCCTAAAAAAGGTCAGCCTTCACAGAGAGAATCGATTATCTCCTCACAGGGCAAGCTATAACGAGCCTTAAACAGGTTGACAATGCCAAAGAATAATCAGGAATTTTATCCTAGTCACCAACAACATGAGCGATCATCTTGATATGGCCGAGCTGCTTGCAACCTACAACTATCAACAGACAGTTGAGTGTGCTTTTCGCTTATTGAAGCCCCAACTTTATGGCCTCTGCGCTAGAGCATCGGACCCGTGAGTCTTTAAAACAGGAAGTTAAGGAGTGACGCACACTTGTTACATGACCTAATGCTATCGTCAAACAACAATCGATATATGGGGTTAACAAGATGCGCGAATTCAAGATTGTACACCAAACTTTGTTGCAATATTCCCGATTTTTCCAAGTGTTGTTGCCGAAATATGAGTATTAACGATCTTTCTGTCAAAACGTGCGGCGGCAAAAGGGGCCCTCTCGGGGGGCAATCAGCTACGCCAACGTCAGCATCTTCGGTGTGGCGACAACACCGAACTGCAGGAGATGACAATTGCCCTGCCGCTGTTCCGAGCTCCCGCCTTTCTCACGACAGGGCTGGACGAACAGCCACCCACACTCTAATACTCAGATTCAACGTTAATGAGCAAGACAATTATTGTTAAAACCGTACATACTACTCAGGTTCAAGCATTACTGGAAAAATAGTCGGGGTTGCTCAGAATGATGGCAATCAATACAGAAAGGTGCTGATACGCATGCCTCATGAAAGACGCGTTCCAGATCATCAAAAAATTGAACGTTACTCCGGAAAAGTTCTAGAGCGCCGTCTACCACATCAAAGAGCCGGTCTCGTGTTTCAACAACAGTTGTGGCGCTATCAATTAATCCAGAGCATGAATCGCCAAGGAATGGCTGGGATCACTCGCCGATGGAACGGGTGTTCAGAAGCCCGAAACCGAATGGATTCCATAACTTGACAAAAGCCCGAGCTGATATTACAGACTATCTGATGTGGTATACAACCAGGTGCGTTCGTACAGCTATAACAACTCATAACCGTGTCCCTTTTTACTTAACTACTACAGATCGCTAGAGGTGATTTCAGATTCGTTCCGAGTATATCCTTCGTCCCATATTGCGGAGAGGGGTAGTTGCGGTACTGCCTTTCTGTGCGGTAACTTACGCGAGTTCCGACGTTTATTCTTGCCATGCTTGCGCTGTTTCCATTCTCCTTCACCGAAGACTTTGAGTCCGGTGGCATAGATAGTGAATGGTCTGCGATTAATCAAGGTCCGGTTGCACTACCGCTAGTTACTAATGTTGTGTCGTGCCTTGTCCGAGGCTCTGCTCCTGAATCCGTTCGTCAGGGGAAGAAGGGAACAGCGCCCATCGTCTGACATAAGACAGAGCCTTGAAGGGCTCCGTAGCAATACCTGTCTCGACTACCAGAGTTTATTAAGATACCCGACATCTATCCAATAACGCCAATGGCGTTGAGGAACATGATGACAATGGCGACAGGGCTGATATAACGGATAGTGTAATACCAGAGTCGGTAACCTAATCCACGCCCCAGCTCTTCTTCCGTTGCCTGACGGGTCATGATCCAGCCGGCAAAGATTGCGATAAACAGGCCTCCCAATGGCAGGAACCAACCGGATGTCAGGTAATCGAGTACCCCGAAGAAAGTTTTGCCAAACAGGGTATGCTGTTCCCAAATATTGAAGGAAAACACGGTTCCTAGGCTCAAGACCCACATTACTAGGCCTGACATCAGGCAGGCCCTGAGGCGGGAGACCCGATACTTATCCGTCATCCAGGCCACCGCCGGCTCGATCAACGAGATGGCGGAGGTCAGCGCTGCCACTGACAACATGATAAAGAAAATCATGCCAAACAAGCCACCTAAAGGCATCTGCCCGAAGGCAATCGGCAAGGTGACAAACAGTAGACCGGGACCGGATCCCGGCTCAAGGCCATTGGCAAAAACTAGGGGGAAGATCACCATGCCCGCGAGCAGGGCCACCAAGGTGTCCAAAATGCCAATAATGATAGCGGTCTTGGCGATAGACACTTTTTTCGGTAGGTAGGAGCCGTAGGTCATCATGCCACCACCGGCGAGGCTCAGAGTAAAGAAAGCATGGCCCAAGGCCACCAGTATGCTGGTGCCGGACAGTTTGCTGAAATCCGGGTTGAACAGGAAGTGCAGCCCCTGCATAAAGTACCCCGTCGTCATGGCGTATCCCACCAGCACCAGCAGCAGGATGAAAAGGCCGGGCATCATGGCGTTCACCGCCTTCTCCAGCCCCTTCTTGACCCCTCGCACCACCACCCCCAAGGTAATCAGCAGTACCAGAGTTCCCCAGAAGATCAAGGCTCCTGGGTCGGCCAGCAAACGGCCGAAATGGGCACCGACCTGCTCGCTCGAGGCACCGTCGAAAGCGCCCTTGGCCGAGTCGAAAATATAGGAAAGACCCCAGCCGGCTACCACCGTATAGAAACTGAGGATCATGAATCCGGACACCACTCCCAGCCAACCCAGCAGCCGCCAGTGGCGGGATACCCTGAACTCCCGGGCCAGGTTAGCCATCGAGCTGGCAGGGTTTTGCCTGCCCCGCCGGCCGATCATGACTTCCGCCATTAACAGCGGGAGTCCGATCACCAGAATACAGGCCAGATACACCAATACGAAGGCGCCTCCCCCATGTACCCCTGTAATATAGGGAAACTTCCAGATATTTCCCAGACCAACGGCAGATCCCGTAGCAGCAAGAATAAAGGTCAGGCGGCTGGACCATTGCAATTGAGATGGACGCCCCCCAACACCCGCACTCGCCCCGGCCACAGCGTTGCCATGACCCGCCAATCCCGTGTTTTCCATAACTCAGACTCCTGATAACAACCAAAATGAGGGGAAACGCCTGTCTCCCCATGAACGACCGCTGCCGCGCACTCTGCCCGGGCCGATTGAGCCAGCTCTTGGCAATGCAATGCAATGCAATGCAGAGAGTCTTCTCTGTTTCACTGCTTTTACTGCATCTCGATTAGAATCAACAGACCCTAGGTTACCGCCAGCTTTTTCTTGAACTCCCGTCTGTTCCACTCCTCCCTGGCCATGATCTCTGCCAGTGCCTGAACCATGTCCCACAGATCCACATAGCGGGTATACAGCGGGGTAAAGCCGAAGCGCAGGATATCTGGCGCCCGGAAATCACCGATGATGTTACGGGCAATCAGCGCCTGCATGATGGCGAAGCCCTGCTCATGAGCCAGGGATACCTGGCTGCCGCGCAGACTCTCGTCCCGGGGGGATACCAGGGTAAAACCGTAACCGGCGCAGTGTTGCTCCACCAGTTCGATGAAAATGTCACCCAGCTGACGAGACTTGGTCCGGATCGCTTCCATGTCGGCCGAGGCCATGATATCAACCCCCACTTCCAGGACGCTGGCTGCCAACACCCCTGTAGTGCCACAAAGACCACGCTTGATGCCGGCCGCCGGCTCATAGACATCGCTCATGGCGAAGGGATTGGCATGGCCGAACCAGCCGCTCAGAGGCTGGCGGAACTCGGCCTGATGGCGTTTGGCCACAAACAAAAAGCCGGGAGCACCCGGACCGCCGTTGAGGTACTTGTAACCGCAGCCCACGGCGAAATCTGCCTGCACGGCATTCAGCTCCACCGGTACCGCCCCCGCACTGTGGCTAAGATCCCACAGTATCAGGGCTCCCACCTCATGGGCCCGGTCAGTGAGTGCCGCCATGTCGAACATCTTGCCGGATTTGTAGTGCACATGGGTCAGCACTACCAGGGCGGTGTCTTCGTCAATGATCTCTTTCAACTGCTCACGAGGTGCCGTTTCCAGGCGTACCTCGCCTTCCAGGAAACCTTCCAGTCCCTGCAGAATATAGAGGTCGGTGGGGAAATTACCCGGTTCGGACACTATCTTGCTGCGTCCCGGGCGCATGCGTACCGCCGCCGCCGCCAGCTTGAACAGGTTAACGGAAGTAGAGTCGGCCACCACCACCTCACCGGCCTCGGCCCCGATCAGGGTGGCGAGTTTATCCCCGACCCGCTCGGGTAGCGAAATCCAGTCATGGGTATTCCAGCTGCGGATCAGGCCCCGGCCCCACTCCTGCTCCACCACCTCGGCTACCCTGGCCTTTGCAGCCTTGGGCAGAACCCCGAGGGAGTTGCCATTGAGGTAGATAAGTCCTGGCTCCAGATCGAACTGCTCTCTGAATGACGACAAGGCGTCGTCCTGATCCAGACGGGCCAGGGAGTCACGGGTAAAATGAGTCATTATTCAATACTCCTAAGTAATGCACGCACAGGGGACGCATCCAGCAGTGCCAATTTCAGAGGTGGGGCGATCAGCTCGTAATGCCCCGCTGCTACCTGGTCAAACACCAACCCTTCCAAAATCGCCATGCCATGGCGGCGCACCATCTGATGGGCAGCCAGGATTTTCGAATCCTGGGGATCCAGAGACGGACTGTCGATACCGATCAGTATTGCGCCCCGCTCCGCCAGCAAATTCACTGTGTCGGCTGCGACCGCGGTGAAGTCCGCCTGCCACTGGTCATGGGGAAACTGCTGACAGGTTTTCAGCAGCACTCGCTCGACTCGGGCTGGCAGGAAAGGCTCAACATGCTCGGGGCACACCAGGCCTCGGGCCTGGGTAACATCGATCAGCACACAAGGGCCTATATAGGGGGTTAGCTCCACTTCGGCGATGGCCTGGCCCTCGGCATCATAGTGACGGGGCGCATCCGCATGACTCCCAGTGTGGGTCGACAGCTGAAAGCGGGCCACATTGACCGGGCAGCCGTTTTCCAACACCCAGTTGGGTTCAGCCTGATATTCGGTATCGCCGGGCCACACCGGAATGCCGGGCCTGAGGGTCTGTGAGATATCCCATATCTTGCTCATAATTTTCTCCTAAATGCTGGTTCTGACCGACCAGAGCTCAGGGAAGAACTGTAGGTCCAAAGCCTTGACCAGATAAGAAACGCCGCCAGTACCGCCCGTCCCCTTCTTGTAGCCGATGATGCGCTCGACCGTCTTCATATGACTGAAGCGCCATTTCTGGAAATTGTATTCCATGTCGACCAGCTTCTCCGCCAGCTCGTAGAGATCCCAGTGTTCGTCCGTCTGCTGATAGATCTGGGACCAGGCAAGCTCCACCTCGGCACAGGCCTGGTAGGGCTGGGACCAATCCCGCACCAGGCAATGCTCGGGAATATCGAAGCCGCGCCGCTTGAGCAACTGCAGGCTGATGTCATAGATACTAGGGGAGTGCAAAACTTGAGTCAGATACTGATAGTGTCGGGGATGGGCCCGGTGCGCTTCCACCATTTTTGAGTTCTTGTTGCCAAGCAAAAATTCCAACTCCCGATACTGGTAGGACTGAAACCCTGAGCTCTGTCCTAGGGCATCACGGAAGCTAGCATAATCCGCTGGGGTCATAGTCACCAGCACTTCCCAGGCTTGTATCAACTGCTCCTGAATACGCGCGACGCGCGACAGCATCTTGAAGGCGGGCCGAAGATTGTCCTGCTCTATGTACCGAGCGGCGGCGTAGGCCTCGTGTAGACACAGCTTCATCCATAATTCCGATACCTGATGGATCACAATGAACAGCATCTCGTTATGCTGGGTCGACCTAGGGCCTTGGCAATCCAATAACTGCTCCAGGGCCAGATACTGGCCGTAACTCATATCCTGATCCCAGTGCACCCCTTCGTCTTCCAAATCCACCATGCGACCGGCTGCTTTATCTCCTTTAACACTAACCATTACGCAACACTCCATTAACCATTAATTTCAAACTAGTTTACTCAGGATATTCCATAGTGTAAATTTCATTTAAATTAACTTATTGATGAAATTTATTAATATATGAACACAAAGATCAGCACCCGCCACATGCAGATGATGGTCTCCATCGCCGATGCGGGCAACGTCGCCGAGGCGGCACAGATACTAGGCCTAACCCAATCAGCCCTGAGTCACAGGATCAAGGAAGCGGAGCGGCTGTTAAATACAGAGCTGTTCTACCGTAAACACAAGAAACTGACGCCCACTAGCGCCGGAAAACGACTGTTGCATTCTTCGCGCCTGATACTAGGCGAGCTCAGGCGGGCCGAACAGGATATCAATAAGCTTTCAGTCGGCATCGAACATGTGGTGCGTCTAGGCAATGAATCCTATGGTGGCTATCACTGGCTACCCGCCTGCCTGACCGCTTTTAGCCGGGACTATCCCACCATCAGTGTGGAAATCATCCCCGACGTTTCTCTGGATACCTATACGGCTCTGCGCAGTGGCCGCATTGATCTTGCACTGGTCTCCGGCGGCCAGCCTCCAGAGGGTTTTACACATCGTAAGCTGTTTCGTGATGAGATGCGGCTGGTGATGCCCGAGGGGCATGCCTTGGACAAAAAACAGTGGGTAAATGCCACCGATATTGCAGCCGATACCTATGTGACATACCACACCACTCCCAGCAAAGGACGAGAATACGAGCAGCTGTTCAGCCACTACCGAATGTTACCGGTACGGGTATTACGGGCAGGAGTCACGGAAGCCGTGATCGCGCTGGTACGCGAGGGGTTCGGGCTGACCATAATGCCAACTTGGACCCTGCAACCCTACCTGAAGCAAGGCGGACTGAGCACGGCCAGGGTGACTGAAGAAGGGCTCTATATCGACTGGTATCTGCTGTCTCGCAAGGATGAACATTCAGATTCCCCCACCGGCAGGTTTTCGGACTGTCTGGCCAGTCTCTATCAGCAGCCTGAGTTCCCCAAAAACTAAGCAACCACAAAATAGACAGTCAGTACACCAAAGTGTCTGCCTGATCGCATCAGGAATAATTGAAACTAGAAAGGAATCACCGCCTTTACCCAGAAAGCACTGCCTTCGGGACTGTTTTCCACGGCGAGTTCATGCTGATATTTCAGGTTTACAGAAACAACCTTGCCACTGTTATATTTCACCGACGGCCCCATAGCAAAAGCCTGTCCCCTGTTGTTGACGACGGTAATACCGCTACTCTCATCATCGGTGAGCTGCTTGTAGCCATAACCGCCGATGCCGGCTATCCAGTTCGGGCTCAGACTGTAGCCCAGCGCATAGTGAGCCAGGTACTGGATCAGGTCCCCCTGTCAACTACTTTATCCGCAACTGGTACTCGGTACCCAGTTGAGTGTCCAGGCTCACTCTTATTTCCAGGAGCAGCTTAACAGCGAACAGCGACTGGCCCCACTGCACGTAAAACGAGTAGAAGGGTATATTCAGGATCATGCTGATGAGGCGATAACCCCCGTCATGTTGGCCGACCTGGCCGGGGTCAGTCTACGTACCCTCTATGCCGGCTTCAAGGGAGTCAGCCCGATGGAGTACCAGCGCAGCATACGGCTGAAACGGGTCAAGGAAGATCTATGTCAGCAAGGGGCGAACTGTTCGGTAACCGACATTGCCACCCGGTGGGGCTTTGGCCACATGGAACGCTTCAGCCAGGAATACCGCCGATTGTTTGGCGAAAAGCCCAGCGAAACCAAACGTAAATCGTAAGCTTTCCAGAGTAGTCGGCCGTATAGCGTCTGACTCTGCACTCTGGATAGATATAAAGATATCGAGAGCCCCGGAGCCTGACACATCAGGCTCCGGGCCAGAAGTAGTTATTCAGCGCAGGGCTGTACGGCTATTTCTGCTGTGGCTGCCTTTGCCACACCAATCTCCGATGGTAGCAAATGAGCCAAGTTATGGCGGCTCAGGGCGACAGCAAGCTCGGAGCCTTTCTCACTCTTGAGAGCTGCCGCTTTCAGCTCCCGCAAAATATCGGCAGCACTGTCCTTACCACACAAAGATCTGGCCGCGGCTGACAATATATTAAAATTACGCAAACCACGCTCACGGGTTTTACTATAGCCCTTGATAAGCTCCGGCAGTGCAGCCAGCTCACAGGCCAGTTTGTAGTCCCTCGACAACGTTTCTTCCAGCTGCTGCAGCCACTGGTTAATCTGCTGCTGTTCAATCGCGTCTCTCAAGGAATAACGCCGTAACGGGCGCATTCGTGCCACTAGATACAATGACAGAAAACCCGGCAGGCTCTGGGTCGACAGTTTTTTCGGCCCGGCAAACAGCTTTGTCATTACGCGACCAGCCCAATTGGTGCGCAACAGCCAACGTCCCATCCTCTCGGGAAGAACTTCAGCGACTTCTTCCAGCCGAGGATGCAGAAACTCGGTAAAATAGGAGACTTTATCCTCCTTGATTCCCACCTCCTGGTACAGACGAGCAAAGCGATGGGAGCGGGTTTTAATGTCGGCCACTCGGATGCTATCTTCATAGGCCATCCACAATGCCAGCCTGGAAACGACCTCGTCGCTGAAGTGCCTGCCTTCTTTGTCGTCTCCTCCATGAGCACCATCAAGCTCTAGTAACCTCTGCATCCGTTCCACATAGAGTCGAGCATAACGCAGATCACTATGATCCAGCATTCTGCGTACTCCCTCCATTACAGTATCCGAAAGGATATTGGGAAAGTCCTGTTTAATGCTGTGCAGCAATGCCTTAACTTCGGCATCGTCGCCTCTATATTGCCAACAGGGAATTTTTTCAACTACAGCAGCCGCCTGCATCTGTACCGAATCATCCGGGCTCTGCGAGTGCTCAGCTCCGGCCGAAAATGCGGCCAGGCTCTTGTCGACACCGATACCGCCATCCCGGATCGCCTGTTCAAACGCCGTGCGAGGGAAAGGCAAGACGCCGCTGCCATAAATAGCTCCAAACAAAACAGCGCTGATGACACTGCCGGTCTGCTCCGCAACTGCCGCCATATCGAAGCTGATATAGCGACGGGCCATCTCTTTCGCTGCCGTATGCACGGACTCGGAATCGGCTATGCCATTACCCATAGCCTCTTTTTCTGACACCGCATAGGCCCGATGTGAGGAGGCAATCAGAGTCGTTCGCTCAGGGGTCACAAAGTTCCTCTGAATGGCACGACCGGCCTCCATCAGCTCGGCAGCAATTACAAGATCGACATCTCCACTCGCCGGGGATAAGGATAATACAGGGCCAAGGCCCTCGGCTTTCGTCTCTGTGTGATCAAACAGCTCCAGATAATAGACGGTAGCCCCAGTACGCTGAGCCACTCCCGGCACCGAGGATGATTGTGCCAGCCAGCCAGCGCCCTCTCCCATGCTTACAATCCAATCGGCCAGTACTCCTCCGCCCTGCCCACCCATGGCGGTAATCGCTATATTGATCCGTTTCTGATTAGCTGTTTTCATCAAAATCCTCCCTCTGTCTGATACATGGCATGGCGCTTCAGGGTGCGTTGTTGCAACCATTGAATAATGCCCTGTGATATTCGTCTTTTCAGGGTTTCCCAACGCCCCGGGTTATGCACTACCTCGACCCGGACGAAGGACGGACAAAGAATATCTGCATGAACGTTTTCCCCACACAAACCGCACCCGACACAACTACTGTCAATGCGGGTCACTGGATCTGAACGCCATGGATCAGGGTTGGGCTTGATGGTCAACGAAGGACATCCGGATAGCCGTATGCAGGCCCGGTCCCCAGTACAAGTCTGTTCATCAATGGCAAACCGTGCTTCAGTGACTCGCTTTCCCGCCTTGATGTCAGCCCGTCGCCCCCGCTTTTCTCGTCGCTCCCGGTTCAACATGCACTCTGACTGTGCAACGATCACCTTGGGCCCCACCCCCTTTGTTATGACTGCTTCGCGAAGGGTATTGAGCATACCGGAGACATCATAAGTCCGAGTCAAGGTTCTTACCCACTTGACACCTATTCCTTCCACCGCCCGAGAGATGGGGTTATTGGTTGATCGGTTAGGATTGGTGGCTTTCGAAGAAAGAATATCCTGGCCGCCCGTGGCCGCCGTATACTCATTATCGATGATCAAATTGACACTATTGCTCTTGTTGAAGACAGCGTTACCCACACCACTGGTCAGGCCGTTATGCCAAAAGCCGCCGTCTCCCATGATCGCGATAGGTGGTTTGTCAGATTCGACATTGAAGGCCGAGGTTGAGGCACTGCCAAGACCATAACCCATAGTGGTGGCTCCCAGATTGAAGGGAGGCAATATCGAAAACAGGTGGCAGCCGATGTCACAGCTGATATGAAAGTCACCTCTTTCCCTCTCGAGCAGCTTGAGGGCGGAAAAGATCGGCCGCTCCGGACAGCCGGTACAGAAGCCGGCCGGGCGCGCCGGAACCACTTCAGTCAAAGACGTCACTGACGGCGGTTGACTGGGGAAAAACGAGATAGCAACGTTATCCTGCAACAGATCTCGAGTATGTTGCTGCAGAAAGTCACGTATACCCTTTTTCAAGACTTCACAGGTATATTCCCCCACCCGCGGTAACACGTTTTTCCCGCACAACCGGGTCTTGCTGTCCGAGCGTGTGAGTATGCTGTTGAGCTCATGCTCGATAAACTCAGGGCTACCCTCTTCTATAAGCAACACCGCCGACTTGCCTTCGGTAAACTGCAGCAATTCGTCCTCTATCAGCGGGAAGGCGACATTCATCACATACAACGGCAGCTGGGAATGACCATAGGCGTCTGCAAGCCCGAGGTGCTCAAGAGCCCGAATCGTGGTGTTGTAGCTTCCCCCCTGAACGATAATGCCTACATCGTCCCGCTCACCGTCAAAAAACTCATTCAACCGATGCTGCTTGATAAACGCCACCGCCGCCGGCAGTCGCTCCTCGATTTTTTCCTTTTCATGAACGAAAGTGGCCGGTGGTAGCACGATGCGACTCAAGTCCCGCTTAGGGTTTTCCAGCGCCTGCTGTAGAGTGAAACTCGGCTTGACGTTGTCCTTGGCAGTAAACTGACCATGAACATGACAGGCGCGAATGCGCATTTGCACCATGACCGGGGTATTACTCGCCTCGGACAATTCAAAACTCTTTTCAACTGTCTTCACTATGCTTGGCAGGTTGGGCCGCGGATCAAGCAGCCATATATGGGATTTCATCGCAAAGGCGTGCGTACGCTCCTGCATGATAGAAGAGCCTTCACCATAATCCTCGCCGATTATGATCACGGCCCCTCCCGTCACCCCACCCGATGCCAGGTTTGCCAGGGCATCGGAAGCGACATTGGTTCCCGCCGTCGATTTCCAGGTCACGGCACCGCGTAGAGGGTAATGCACCGATGCTGACAGCATAGCCGCAGCGGTCGCTTCGCTGGCACTGGTTTCAAAGTGCACCCCCATCTCATCCAAGATCTCCTCCTTGGCGTCAGCCAGCACATCCATCAGGTGCGAGATTGGTGAGCCCTGATATCCCCCCACATAGGACACTCCGGACTGAAGCAACGCCTTGGTAACAGCAAGGATTCCTTCACCATGAAACACCTCTCCCTGACCTGCGTGCAGCTTCTTCACTTCCTTTGCAAACGAACGTTCTGCCATAATCTCTATTCTCCTTTGCCATGACAATCATCTGGCAGCACCGCATCACCCCTGTGCCAGCACTTCAGTGCCGTGATATCAGGGCAACCCAGCATCTGCATCGTATTTTCCAGCTCATCGCTGAGCATCTGAATCACATGTCCAGCCCCCGCAGGACCCAGAGCAGCCATGCCATACATGAAGGTTCGCCCCAGTAAGGCAAAATCAGCACCTTGGGAAATGGCTCGAGCCACATCCAGACCAGAACGCAGCCCGCTATCAATAATCAAGGAAAAGTCACCTCCAACCGCCCTGCGTATCACAGGGAGCATCTCCAGGCTCGAGGGACAGGCGTCGAGCTGCCGGCCGCCATGATTGGATATCACAATACCGTCGACCCCCAACTCCCGGCAGCGCACTGCGTCTTCCGCGCGCAACACCCCTTTAACCAACAGCTTTCCGGGCCAACGTTTGCGGTACTGCTCCAGCCGCGCCCAAGTTACCCGCCCCTCTATCCGCGCCGGCAGATAATCATTAGAATGACGGCGATAGGGCTGTAGGTTCTTGAAACTGGGCACTCCCTGATGAGCATGGCGCAATGCCCAACTGGGATTACGCACCACCTCCAGCAGGTTTCGAGCACCCAGCTTCGGTGGGAGTGACAGGCCATTACGCATATCCAGCTCACGTCGCCCGCCCACCGGCACGTCTACTGTGACCATCAGCACCTGATATCCGGCATCTTCGGCACGCGCCATCATGTCACGCTCTATATCGCCATCACTGAAGGGGTAGAGCTGAAACCAGGCCATCTCCCCGGCCAGTCGCGCCACATCTTCAAGACTACTGGTAGCAAAGGTACTGGCCGTTACCGGACAACCGGCTTGTTTGGCCGCTGCCGCCAAATACTCGACGGAGCGTGGCCATATCAACCCATCCAGCCCGATGGGCGCAATGCCGAACGGCAGCTGGTAATGATGTCCAAATAAAGTGGCCCCCAGACTCACTGCCTGGCAATCGTTGAAATAACGCGGTGTCAGGGTCACTTGTTCAAACGCCGTGATATTTCGTTCTAGGCTGCCTTGGCGTCCGCTGCCACCTTGCAGGTAGTCAAACACAAAACCGGGCAGCCGCGCCGCCGCCTGCTGTTCCAGGTAGCCCGAAGAAGGAAAGCGTTGCATCATGGTGTTATCTGACATACTCAAACCCATTGGCTCAGGCGTTAAATAACTGATGTCAGCACTCCTGTGAGAGATGACAGACGAAGTCAGAAGCCGATACAAACTGCCGGTGGCAAGCCTGTCCATCCCCCTGACTCCAGTGCCCTAATTAAGACTCAGCTAGTTAACAACCTTTTTATGGCTATTACTGATTAACGGACACGTTAACCGCCGAAGCTGGCTTTCAGCTGTTGCACATATTTCGGGCTCAACTGTTCCACTGCCTGCCAGCCGGCCTGCTGCGAGAGCTCTCGAAAGTGACCCGCCTGCTCGGCAGGTAAGACTATGGCCTCGATACCTGCTTCAGCCTGTCGCTGTTTTTCCGCACCCGCCTCGGATGCCGCACTTTCATTGAGGGATTCTACCCAGGCCACCTTTTCGTTCAGAAACTCTCGCTGCTCACTATCCAGCTTTTTCCAGGCGTTTTGGTTCATAAACAGGCTCACTTCCACATTGTAAAAACCCGGTTCAACTCGATACTTGGTTTTTTCCTGCCACCCCAAGTCAAATATCCCCACGGATGGCCAACCATAGCCGTCCACAACTCCCCGTTCGAGGGCGGTAAAGACTTCTCCTGGCGCTACCTGCAATGGAGTAGCTCCTAATACTTGAAAGAAAGAACGGTAGACGGGAACGCCCCTTAACTTCAGGCCGGATAAATCAGCCGAATCCACTTTCTCATTGGTGTAGAGGTGATATTCCAGACCATCGGACAGCCGTGCCAGCCAGACCATATTGGCTTTGTCCCGGTGGATTTTATCCATAAGCGAATAACCACCATTCTCCCTTAGCTCGGACATCGGCTTGTTCGTTAATGTCATCGCCAACGTTTCCGGCACCATATTGGCGTGAAACACCCCTGTGGTGTTGGCTATATCAACCACGCCGGCCCGCAACGAATTACCCACTTCAAACGGCGGCATCGACTCAGGTCCACCAATCACTTTAATTTGAACCAACCCCTTGCCTTCAGCGTTGACTTTTTCAACAAATTGGTTGAAACGTTTATTGAAATAAGTGTCTTGCCCAAATGCAGTGACCGCTTTAAGAGTGACTTCTTCTGCCTGCGCCAATCCGGGGGTCAACGCCAGAAGACCACAGCACACACCCTTTGTTAATTTATTGTTCATCGTCTTTCTCCATGTGATTTTGAACCGCTCCCTATTGAGCGGAACGAGTTACCCAATCAAGCCGGGAAGCCCGGTTGCCAGCCATGGCAGTAAAAAAATAAAAGCAAGCACCACGCCTTCAATCAGCAAGAAGGGCACGGCAGAGGCATATATTTGCGGTAAACGCACCGAAGCGGGAGCCACGCTCTGCATCACCATCAACAGCAGGCCAAAAGGTGGGGTCAACAAGCCCATCTCCATGGTGATCAGCATCATCACTCCCAGCCAGATAGGCTCTATGCCGGCGGCGTTGGCCAGTGGCATGAAGAACGGCAGAGTAATCATCATCATGCTCACCTGGTCGATGACACAGCCCATCAGCAGCACAATCGCCAGCATGCCAATCACCAGCCAGAACGGGGTCAACCCGTAATCGGATACAACCGAGAGCAAGCCGCTGGTTCCGCCCGAAAAACTCAACTGTTGAGAGAACGCGGTGGAAGCCACCAGCACGAACAGGATGATCACAGAAATACGGGCTGTCTCAAGCAGGGAGCGAACAAGATTCTTTAGGGTAAGCACACCATACGCGAGAGTAGCCAGCACTGCGGCCAGGGCACCGATCGCCGCCGACTCTGTAGGTGAAGCCCAGCCAGCCAGCATGCTGCCAACCACCGCCACGAAAATACCCAGTAAAGGCACCACATCCCGGAAGAAAGGCCACCAACGCTGCCGGCGAGTCAACGGCTCTTCTTCCTCCTGATGCTCGCTTTCATTGCTCTTGTCCAGAAAAGAACGGATAACCACATAGCCGAGAAAACCAATGGCCATCAACAGACCAGGGACTATTCCGCCGATCAGCAGCCCGGTGATGGACACGCCGGCCAGGCTGCCCAACATCACCGCCAGCGCAGAAGGCGGGATAAGCATTGCAATACCGCCCACTGCCATGATGGGGCCCATTGCTACGGTGGGGTGATAGCCGCGTTTGAGCATTTCCGGCAACAGAGCACTGCCCATCATCGCTGTGTTGGCTATGGTCGAGCCGGACAAGGCCGCAAAGGCAGTGCCACCAAGAATAGACACAATCGATAGCTGGCCGGGTACCCGGGCGATCAGACGTTCGATACTGGAAATGGCACGAAACGCCAGTCCTGTATGGAACAGCAGCTCACCCATCATCACAAACAGGGGGATAGGGGTCAGGGAAAAGCTGGTAACCGAGCCGACCGAATTACGGACCAACTGCCCAATACCGGCTTCCCCCCCCATAAATAACCAGGCTCCCAGCAAATTGACACTGAGGAAACTGAACGCAACCGGAAACCCAATCAGCATCAAGCCAAACAGGGAACCCAGCATGATAAACAATGCCATATACCATTCCATTACAGCCCCTCCAGCTCGGTGTCATGCTGTTTCAGTAACCGCCGCATAAACTCCAGCGTCAGCAAGGTAAAGCAAAAGATCATCGGCAGATTCAACCACCATTCAGGAAAGACCAGTACCTTAAATACCAGACCACCCTGTTCGGCACTGTCCAGCGTAACCACCAGGCTATACCAGGTAAAAACGGCACAGATGAAAGCGCCTAATAAATAGCTCCCTCGTTCGCACAGTGAACGCCAACGCGCCGACATCATGCGTAAGCTGATATCTATACGGATATGATCGCCGCAATACAGCAGCCACGGGGCTGCCAGCATGGTCGCCGACATCAACAGGTATTCTGATGCCTCCGTGGTCCAGGCTAATGAAATATCAGTCAGGTTACGTAATATAATGTCACTGCATACCAGTACTGCCATACTGGCAAACATGGTAGCAGCAAGCAGACCACAACCGGTCAGTAGAAAATGGTAGTAGCGACTAAAAGAAACTGCACTTGGAGTATCAATTACCTTATCCATTAATGAATCCTTCCAATTATTTGTTTATTCCATCACTTCCGGTTACTCAAATAAAAATCTAGCTTGCTCAATATTGGTTCACATCAAACCTAGGCTAATAATTATAATTTTCCGAGCACCCTCCCCCACAAGGTATGCGTAATTACTCAATCAAGGTTAATGTCAAGCAGGTCAATTAAATAATAATAAAAATTCTTAGACGCCCAAGATCGCTTAAGCGATTCGAACAGCCATTACAGTCGGGGCCGTCACCTGTTAGTTTCCCTTTGCAAAGGCTTGCAATCTTATTTTCAGCTACTCAACCTCCTCCTCCCCCTGGAGCCCTCGTTACCTATAGGCTGGCAGTGTCCTGTACCGGTCTGTACTCCAGCATTTGTCTTCTCACTCCTTCCGGAATCGACAACTTACTGATCTGCTTGCCAATAGTGGTAAAACAAAGAGTGACATACGCTTCCAGTATTCGCTGTTCCAGCCGTTGACCAGTCACTTTAATATCAAAAGAGCTATCACCGATTCTTGCACAGACAAGTTCCAGAAAAAGTGTGTCTCCTTGCCTGCAAGGCTGCATAAACTTGATATTAAGATTCACGGTTGGCACCCCTGCACCAAGGCAAGTATCCATTTCGTTAAAGGGATATCCCATGACTTCAAACCAATCTTCAACCAAGTCATTAATAATCTCCAAATACCTTGGATAAAATACAATACCGGCTGGATCACAGTGCCTGAATCTTATTATCTCTTTTTTATTAAAAGTCATTCCCCTCCCCCATAAATTGAGCAATTTATCTATCTCACTCTCTCTTTCAGAATTTTGCTCATTTTAAATAGTTGCAGATGTAATATATCCAGATCGTCCTCACTCATCTCTTCCAGTACCCCAGATATCCAGCTTTTATGTACTAGGGCCATGTGTGAGAATGTTTCGTTCCCCCGCTCTGTGAGGCTGATCAGCTTGACTCTTCGATCTTCTGCCAGAGACTCCCGCACTACTAGGCCGTCACGTTCCAGACGATCCACCACACCGGTAATGTTGCCGTTCGATACTTTCATCCGCTGAGATAAGGCGGACATTTTCTCCCTCCCTCCTGCATGATGTAATGCCGCCATCAAATCGAACTGCGGCAAGGTGACATTGAATTTCTGTATTAACAGGGTGCGCAACTCCTGTTCAATCAGTGCCGTGTTGGACAACATTCTGAACCAAGCCTTTAGTGCGATTTCGTCTTTCATACTGCTACCATTTACCTTCGATATATGGGATGCCTGTCGTTCTTCTCCACTACACATGTCGGTATCCGCCGTAGGAGCCCTTCAGTAAATTTACTTTACACCAATATATTTCATACTTAAAGTATTTATGCGTAGAATGAAACATAAATTTTACATCTTTGTATCAAGCTCGGTCGGCGACCTTGTTTCTCTCGCCAACAGGATGTACAGAGCACATTGCCTATAGCAGCATAGTCACCAGCCCACCTTGCCAGCTAAGCAGCACCAGGGTTATCAAGGTGGCTGCAAGGAAGGGCAGCAAAGAACGGAAGATACGCATAGGTGGGGCACCGGTCATGGATGAAGCGATATAGAGCCCGGCCCCAACCGGTGGGGTCAGCAGTCCCATCACCAGTGTCAGGCATACCACTACCCCGAACTGGAAAGGGCTGATGCCGAACTGTACCTGGGCGATGGGCAGCAAGATCGGTACCACCAGGATCAGTGCCGCTATACCGTCGATCACCATCCCCACCAACAGCAGGATACCGATCACCATCAGCAGGAATACAAAGGGGTCCGAGGTCTGTTCTGCAATCCAGGCAGCAGCATTCTGGGGAACCTGCTCAAAGACGATCACCCAGCCGAACACTCCCGCGGCTGCGATCAGCATGATCACCATGCCGGAGTTGATGGCGGTGCGTTTGAGGATGCTAAATAAGTGGGAAAAATGCAGATCCTTATACACATACTTGCCGATCAACAAGGCACCCAGCGAGGCGATAGCCGCAGACTCTGTCGGTGTTGCCAGTCCCGTGAGGATACCACCAATGATCACCAGCGGAATACAGCCGGCAGGAATGCCCATCAACAAGAAATGCCGTGCCTGCTGGCGGGTCGGCCACTCCCCTTTCGGATACTGATGTACCATTCCCATCAAACTGATGGTAAGAAAAAACAGCAGGGACATGATGAGACCTGGAATAATACCGGCGATGAACATTTCTGCGATCGGCACCTGGGCCAGTACACCAAACAGCACAAATAGCATGGACGGCGGGATAATAGGTGATAACAGTCCCCCCGCAGCGGTAATGGCTGCCGAGTAGGATTTATCGTAGCCCTCTTTCTCCATCGCAGGCACCATGGCCCGAGACATGATGGCTATTTGCGAAGCAGCCGAGCCCATAATGGCAGCCATCATCATATTAGCCACCAGGTTGATGTAGGCTAAACCGCCACGAAAACCACCCACCAGGATCCGCGCCAGATCTATCAGCCGCTTGGTCAGGCCCCCTTCATTCATTAACTCACCGGTCAGCATAAATAGCGGAATGGCCAGCAGACCATAGCTTTCGATGGCGCCGAACAGCTGCTGAGGGTAGGACTCGAAAAGTACTGTATTCCCCGATGAGCCTATATACCACATGGCGGTCAGTGCAAGCACCAGCGCAATCGGCACTGCAGTAAACAGCAGCAACAAAAAAATCATCAAGGTCATTCCGGCTCTCCCGCCGCGGATCCGGCTATCCGAATACTGTCAAACAGGTTTATTAAGGCGTGCATCGCCAGAGACAAAGCGAACACCGGCAACACCAGCCATACCCAGAATTTTTTGATGGCTATGGTGCTGGCATTCTCGGAGTACATAAAATTGAAGCTTTCGGCCTGGAAAGCCTCAATGTCGAAACCAGCCTGCCATAAGCCCACTGGACTGTACCAGCGCCAACAAAGGAAAAATAAGATCAACGCAAACGCCAGAATCATCAGGTCACTAAACACTGTCAGCCAGTGTCGGACTCTGGTTGGCAAGCAGTCAGTCAAGATAGTGACGGAAACACCCTGTCGTTTTTTCAGCATGGCGGAGGTGGCTAAAAAAGTCATCCAGACCATACTGTAGATGGCCAATTCATCCACCCAGTAAATCGCCTGCCCCATGGCTCGACTGACAATATTCAGCAATACCAGCAGAGTCACGGCCGCGGCAAATACGGCCGCGGCAAAAATCTCCGCTTTGGCAATTGCATTCGATAAACGTTTGAACATCAAACCCCCTCCGGCCCCGATACCAGAGGTATCGGAGCCCCTCCCTCATTGAGTAGTGATCAGCTGCCTTTGATGTCGGCCGCTGCCTGACGCAAAGCACCCAGTGAGTTGGCTTTTCGGGACCAGATGGCTTCCCAGCTGGTGATCGCATCGGCAAAGGTGCTACGGTCAGCTTCGGTGATCTGGATATCCAGATCACGCAGCTCCTGTTCCTGGCTTTTTTCCTGCTGTTGGAATCTATCGATAACCGAATCCAAATGGGTTCCCATCAAGCTCCGCACCAGGATTTTGTCATCATCGCTCAGCTCACGCCATACTCGACCCGACACTACTCCGACCATGGGGAACATCATGTGATTGGAGATAAGCAGGTTGTTAGCCCGCTCATAAAATTTGAAAATCAAAATGGAATCAAAGTCCATGTCGATGGCATCGACCTGGCCATTGGCCAGAGCATCGTAGACCCCTGGCAGCGGTAACGGGGTTGGAGCCGAGCCCAGTGCATTATAAAAGTCGCGGAGCGGATCGAATGGCGTTATGCGCAGTTTCTTGCCTTGTAGCGCTTCCGGACTGGTCATTTCTTCACGGCTCAACATCTGCCGCATGCCCCCCATACCGTAGCCGATACCGACCATCCCAACCCCGGCCGGTAGCTGCTCCAGCAGCCCAATAGCCGCATCGGATCGCAACAGCGCCGCAGCATGATCGATGTTATCCACCAGATAAGGGGCATAGAGGGCACCAAAATCCGGCACTCGGTTGGATATTTCGGCAATAGTCAAAAAGGCCATATCCAGAGCACCCGTCTGCAATTGCTGCACCATTTGTGCTTCATTACCCAGCTGCTGGGCCGGAAAGACGGATACCGTATGCTGCCCAGCGGACTTTTCTTTCAACTCCTGAGCAAAGTCGTTGGCGGCCTGTGTCCATATATGAGGTGGTGGGGTGATCAGCCCCAACCGAAAATCCCGGGCCTGCACGGTGAACGAAGACAGGGCCAGGGAGGTTGCGGTGGCTGCAATCAGCAGGCGTTTAAATGTGGTCATGTTCAACTCCATTGTTGTTATGGCAATTAATGTTCAATTCCATTGTTTTATATCAATCCACATCAGATTTAATTGTTGTTATAGAAAGTGATATTTAGCAGCAGAGGCAATATTTTCAATAAACATGATGCTACTTCTCTCAATATAAATTCGAATGGTAGTACCTCAGAACAGAGCCTTGATTACTCGATGATTCAGCTGGCAGCGTAGTAGAATTCCGCCTTGCCCTGCTTCTCTGTGTTGTTGCTCATACTTACATCAGGAGCCGATGGTAGTCTTCAGCTCCTGACTTGAAACTTGTTCAGGACTAAATAATTAGCATAATTTATAGGACTTTACCTCTGGCCTCAGCATCTCTAGCTTCGGCAACATTTGTTAAGCCATCCGGAAAATAAATTTCACATTAGTTATGCGACATTGCTCACTAGAAACAGTTATTTAACATCAACTGGAAACAAACTTTTCAAAGTACAATTTATAGTCGGCCACCTGATTGACTTCCAACCAGGTTTGGGTTGCATCTATCATTGGAGGCGGACCACATAAATAGGCATCAAATGGCTGCTGCAGATAATTCTTATCAAATAAATCGCAGACCACTCCCTGCTTGCCCTGCCAATGTTCTGACGGATTCATTACGATGACTTCATAATCGAAGTCGGCCAATTGCGCTTTAAATGAATCAAGCCGGTCCAACTCGCTCAAATCCATATCCTGCGTCACGCCATAGCATAAACGGATAGCTTGAGTACAGTTTCCCTTTACAGCCAGATCTTCCAACATACCGAGAAAAGCTGACAGCCCTGTCCCACCAGCCACCATTAATAAGGGCCTTTCTACTTCACGCAAATAAAAAGCTCCCATGGGGGCCTCAAAGGTTATTGCATCCCCTACTTGGCACCGATAGCGTAGATAATCGCTCATCACACCATTGGGCAACAGCCGAATTAAAAACCTGACATAACCTTCTGCCGCCGAGTAATTGGCAAAGGAATAGGCGCGCCATTGATCCGTACCCGGAATCTGAAGGCGGGCATATTGCCCGGGCAAGTAACGCAGTCGGCTGCCTTTGTCTTCGAGTTGTATTTCGATCAGGGCTGCAGCATCCGATACTTGATTAAAGACTCTTACTGAGCCCTTGAATCGCTCACTGGACACACTGCAGAGGGTAGAGTCCACATCGAAATAAAAAGAGCCGGATGACTTGAGTCGAGTCTGACACGCCAATATATGTCCGGCTTTTATTTCCTTTTCGGTCAGTGCTTCTTCGTCCACATAATCCAGTTCAATCTCCCCGGACTCACACTGCCCTCGGCAGGTGGCACATACGCCTTCACGACAATCAACCGGTAAATTAACACCCTGACGTAAAGAGGCATCCATCAATAACTCGTTTTCCTTAACCTCGATAAATCGAGTATTTCCATCACGAAAAACGATAGCTGCGGTATGAGACATAGTTACCCCTATCTATTTAAACGTGATAAAAATCGAGAACTGAATCTATTTTATCGTTAAGTAATATTGTCTGTTTGTAAGTGACTTTCCAGCTATCATTTTCACGACGCAGTCGATAATTAGCGGTGCCGAAAAAATGTAAACTCTCACCAAATCGATAATAATGGGTAACCCAGTTTACACGAGCAGAGAAAAGACCATTATCTTCTTCTTGATAACGCACATTATTAATAAGGTGCAGAGTTCTCGGCATGGGGGTTGATGCCGCCGACTTACCAGTGCGCAGGCGGAATATACGATCTTCAATCCCCCCCCTGTCTGCATAATACATCAGGGACATTTCCCGCTTGGGATCGCTGGTATGCTTATGCTCCGTTTCCCATTGAGGGATATGAAACTCGGCATCGGGAGCAAACTGCTCTAGATAGTTGTCCCAGTCCTGGTCATCGCACAGCGCCGAAAGCTGATAAAAAAACTGTTCGAGTGAGTGTTGGTATTCCATGATTTACACCTCTTCAGACTGCTGTGATTTTTTTTCAAGTCCTTGCAGAATCATTTCCTGCCAGGCTCCGTGTTGATTCACGTAAAGCCCTTCCTGAGTAAACTCGACTCCGGTGATCACCGGTTTGATGCCCAGCACCTTGCTGTTGGGGGTTTCACCGTATTGCCATGTTTCATGCCCACGGGAGATATCGCTCCAGGGCGAAACTCGGGCTTCAAAACCACGCTGGGATTCTTTGAACTCAACCAGATCATCAGGGGTTCCCATGCCGGAGACGTTGAAAAAGTCCTCGAATTGACGGATTCGGTTTTCCCTATCCGCAGCCGACTCGCCTTTTACTCCAAGACACAGACTGATCACTTCTGTTTTATTCCAGGCTACCGGACGAATGATGCGCAGCTGGGAGCTGATCTGATCCATAAAAAACAAGCTAGGATAGATATTCAGATTACGCAGACGGTGCATAGTCCACTTTGCCCGCTCTTCTTCATGAGATTCCAGCAGGCGAGGCATGACGCTCTCATAACCCGGCCGGACCTTTGGGTTTGGCATGTCACTGAACAGCAAGCTGTGGCCATGATAGAAAGAAAACCAGCCATCATCCGTATTCTTGTCTCCGGCACCGAGCTTGCTGTAATCCAGAGTCTCTCCGCTGGCACCGTTTTTACTGGCCTCCAGCTCTCGACGGTGCTGTACCGTGCTCACATAGTTGTAGTGCACAGTACTAACATGATAACCATCCAGGCCATTTTCGTTCTGCAGCTTCCAGTTCCCGTTAAAGGTGTAGTTAGACTGCCCAGGCAACACTTCTAGTTCTCCATCGACCGATTGCTCAACCATCATGTCGAAAAACAACCGAGTATCCCCGAGGAAGTCTTCCAAACTCAGATCGGATTCGTGATCCAGGCTGATAAATACAAATCCTTTATAGCTGGCAATACGCGCCTTCCGCAGGCCGCGACTGGACTTGTCAAAGTCGGCTGGATATTCGCTCGGCGCCTTGACTTTTACCAACCGGCCGTCCGACTTGTAGCACCATGCGTGGAACGGGCAGGTAAAGGTAGACTGGTTGCCCTTGCATACTCGAGTCAGGGTAGCGCCTCTGTGCTGGCAAGTATTGGCCATGGCATGCAACTCACCCTTGCCGTCGCGGGTTATGATCATCGGCTGACGGCCGGCCTGCATGGTAATAAAATCGTTAGGATTAGCTATCTGGCTTTCATGACAGGCAAAAATCCACTGTTTCTCGAATATCATTTCCATTTCAAGATCAAACAGCGCTTGATCAGTAAACATCTCTCGTGCGATTCGATAAACGCCCTGCTCTGGCTTGAAGTCAAGACAGCCCTGAACGAAATCCTGCCATTGGGCAATGCTTCTGTGGGTAGTCATGGGGTTCTCTCCTTTATGAACCTGATTGGTATAACTTCAATACTAACGACCGGACAGAAGAGGCGATATGCAGTTCAGGTGTTAACAATGTACACTTTGTGGCAATAAACCATTTACCAATACTTACTTTAGGTTAACATCCAGGTTCGAATTGATCTGATCAAGCGCTGGCTCATCCATCATGGAGATTGACATACCACCTTGAACCACACATGATTTTACGTAATATAAATTTACATAAAATCCTGAAAACCTACTCAGTCACTGTCAATACCGGATACGACCTAGGTTATGGGTATTGTCAAGAGGAAGCATATGAACCAGCACCATAGCAAGGTACAGAGGCAGTTTTTGGCTGTTGAGCTAAGTAGTATTGACTCTGCCCGTGACTGGATGGGCAGGATCTGCGGCCCCCATAATCTCGAAATCATCAGGCCACAGGAGCTGCTTTTTCGCCATCAAGGGGCATCTCTGGGACAAATATCCTTCGGCGTAATAGAATACTCCACCTCAGCTCAAGTCCAAACTCAGGATTTATTACACAGCTACAGCATCAGCCTGCCTTTTACAGGTACCCAATATATTGAACATAAAAAAGATAGAATCGAATCTAACAGCCAGTCGGGCTTGATCGTCTCTCCTGGCAACCCGTTTAGCCTGACGCTGAGCGCTGACTGCCGGAAACAGCTGGTACGGATCTCCAGGACGGCGGTGGAACAAAAACTGGCCACTCTGTTGCATAGGGAGATCTCTTCCCCGATCATCTTTGAGCCTGGGATACGGTTGCATAACGGCATGGATGACTGGTGGAATACGGTGGCAACCTTGCAGGGAATGCTGAAGAATCAAAGCAGCTTGTTCGATTTTCCTGATGTTTGGTCCTCTTTTCAGGATACCTTAATCAGCGGCCTGCTTTACGCCCAACCTCACAACTACTCCCAGGAATTGCAGAATCGCCAGTTCAACCGCCCTGTTTATCTATCCGAACTAGAGTCGATGATGAAGGCTCATCTTGACCAGACCCTGTCGATCAGTGACTTCGAGAAAGCCGCTGGGATTAGCCGAGAGAAACTCTATCGGGATTTCCGTACCTTCTACAACTGCTCACCCATGGCCTATTTCCGCAACCTGCGTTATCAACGGGTAAGAGAGCGTTTGCAACAGCCTGCAGCCAATGAAAGCGTCTCCAGCATAGCCATGGACTGCGGATTCATTCAACTGGGACGCTTTGCCAAGGAATATCAGCAGCGCTTCGGAGAACTACCTTCCGAAAGTTTCAAGGGAAAACGTTGATGATAAACAATAGCTCGAACTCAACCCGAGGTTCGATAATTATTCTTTAGTGTAGTAGAAGGGTTACAACCAAATTGCTGTTTATAATATGCCGAAAACCGCCCCATATGCAGGAACCCATGCGCGAGCGCTATTTCGGTGACAGTTATAGCACTTCCACTTTTTCTATTTAATATCAAAGATTTATGTACAGCATCCAAACGTACTTGACGTGCATAAGCCAAGGGCGGTAGTTCACCATTACGCTTGAAGACCAGCTCTAACGTCCGCCTACACACGCAGACATGGCTGGCAATTTCAGTCGCAGTCAAGGGCCTGTCGATATTATCCTGAATATAGTCTTTGGCAACCTGCAAACAGCGTAGATTTCCGCTCCGACCTTTAACCTCTGACACCGGCTCGCACAACATAGTGGTAAATGCCGAAAGCAGAAACTCTTCCATCGCCCCCAAAGCCACTGGATATTGCAGCCATTGGTTACCGTATCGGTCAAGATTATGCGTCAAGTTGAGTATAGCCATCGACCAAGCCGCTATCTGCGGACTTTCACGAGAGCGTACCAAGGCAAAATCGGCTTTATCCCTCCCTCCCCACATTCTGCTATAACGCTTAACCAACGCGCTTGGCACCTGCAGCAAAATCATGCTGCAATCACGGCTCCACTGCATTTTGCTGGGAGTTAGGGGCTGCAGTATGCTCATCTCCCCCGGATGTACATCAACTTCTTCAGGTCCAATCACCAGACGGGCACTACCACTGATAGGTAATTGCACCATATAAAAATCTCCCCTCGTACTCGGCTCTATCAGAACTTCTGCTCCATACTGCAATACGTTTAAAGAGACATTTGGAAAACAAAATTGATTATGGCGCACATCCAAATCGGCTCCTTCATCTATAAGTGCCAGCTGGTGAGGAGAAAAGACCTTGCCGATACGCTCACGGGCATCCTCGAGACTTCGTGAGCGGAATAGGGGAAAGCTATCCAGCAATGTGGTTGAAGGATTCATCAAACCTCTTGGTCGCACATATCATGAGATTTACTTTAAGCATAAAGTAATAAAATCCATATCAATGTAACAAAAATATAAAAAAACTAACAACCAATTCACATCTATTCGGTAAACGGATACTGAGCTGCGCATTATGGATAGCTAACCTAAAGCCCCCGCCCTAGAATACAAATTAATATATGACCGTATTTGATGGTCAGTAAAAAGCAGTTCCTCATAAAATGGAGCCGCCCAAGACATCCTCAACGATGTTGACAACACCACTAACCCAATCCCACCATGACACCGTAAAGGAGATACACATGGCATCGACTCTCGAACAACTGGCAGCGGGTATCACGAGCAATGACATACAAATAATAGATTTAACACATACTCTTTCCTCCGAATTTCCCTCACTGATCTTGCCGCCAGAATTTGCTCAAGTTTGGTCTTTCAAGCAAGAACGCATCTCAAAGTACGATGATGCCGGTCCAGGTTGGTACTGGAACAATTTTTCATGCGGTGAACATACTGGGACACATTTCGACGCTCCTGCACATTGGCTAAGCGGCAGAGACTGCCCGGATAACACGGTTGATACTATTGATAGCAAGCAGTTTATTGGCCCAGCCTGTGTTGTTGATGCAAGCCAGGAAGTAGCCAATAATGATGACTGGCTGCTTACTGTGGACTTCCTACTGACTTGGGAAGACAAATACGGCCGAATCCCTGCAGGCTCCTGGTTATTGCTGCGTACCGATTGGAGCAAACGAATCAATAACCCGGCCGCCTTTGTAAATATGCGGGAAGACGGAGCCCATACGCCTGGTCCTAGCCAAGAAGCCGTTGAGTGGCTTATAAAAGAACGGGATATCCGTGGTTTTGGTGTAGAGAGCATTAACACCGATGCAGGGCAATCCTATTCCTGGCCGGTGGCATACCCCTGCCACACGCTTATGCATGGAGCAAACAAATACGGCTTGCAATGCCTGAAAAACCTGGACAAATTGCCTCCTCAGGGGGCCATTGTTGTAGCTACCCCCCTAAAAATAAAAGAAGGATCCGGCAGTCCTTTGAGAGTGTTGGCACTGGTGGAATAAAATCCTGATTTCCCCCTTAACGACTCGTGGCTAAGTGACAGGCAGGAAGCGAGAGTAAAATATCAAACTCCAGATAAGATCCTGATATATGTCAGGATGGCAGCTGAAAGCGCAAAGCCAAGCTCAGAAAGAAAAATACCGAGCCACAGGCTCGGTATTTATTATTTAGCTGTCAGTTTCCAGCTGACGATTTCTGGCTGTGTTTATTCCAGCATATGTCGGCTCACATAATGCAGGATACCGCCGTGCTGGTAATAGGTTAGCTCATTACCGGTATCGATACGACAGAGTACTTTCACTTCTTGCTTGCTAGCGCCTGCCTCTTCAATCACTACCAGCAACCTTACCAATCCTCTCATATGAGCTAGAGCTGGCGCGGCCTCGCGGGTAGACTACCCGCCTTTGAACCAAACTCGACAACACGGCAGCCCATGAGCATCCGCGATACTATATATGAACACCTCCATGACACCTTTGGCCAGGATATGCATGCCAAGCGGGTACTTTCATTGGCCAATGCCACTCAGGGCGTTATTAAATCCAGCTCGCTGGCTATTCATGCCATTGGTAATAGCCTCCCCTAGGCAAATGGCTTGGAGCGAAAGTACGCCATCAAACAAGTGGATCGTTTGCTGAGTAACATCAAGCTGAATGTCTGGTCATTGTTCGATTATTGGGTGCCTTACGTGGTGGCTGAACGCAAGGAAGCCGTGGTCTCCATGGACTGGACCGAGTTCGATGCCGATGACCATAGCAGCATCGTCCTGAGCATGCAGACCAGCCATGGACGCAACACTCCACTACTGTGGAAAACCCACAAGAAATCGCAGTTAAAGAACCTGCATAATGCTAATGAAGATGAGCTGTTATGGAAGTTGAAAACCAGCTTGCCAGACGATGTGACAGTGACGGTGGTAGCCGACCGTGGCTTCGGCGACACGGCCTTGTTCGCCTTGCTGGAGGATGCGCTGGAGTTTAACTATCTCATTCGTTTTAAAGACAACATTCTGCTCTGCCCGGTCGGCGGAGACCTCAAGAAAGCCAAACAATGGCTGACGCCCAGTGGTCGTATCCGAACTCTGAAAGACGTTGAGCTGACGGCGCAGCGACTGCCCGTCGTGCGGATTTTCTGCTGCAAAAAAGCCGATATGAAAGAAGCTTGGCTTCTGGCCAGCAACCGGCGGGATTTGGGTGCCGCCGATGTCCTCAAACTGTATGGTAAGCGCTGGGGAATCAAGAGCAGCTTTCGTGACATCAAGGACTACAAGTTCGGCATGGGCATGGCGGACACTCATATCAGTTCAACCGAGCGTCGCGACCGTTTGTTCCTGTTCAGCGCCCTGGCAATAGCCTGCTGTGACGGCCAGATGTCTTTCAGATACACCGGTTTTTCCTCTTTGTCGGTACCCAGCGCATAGGCGACCACCCGTGGAAGAGACGCCAACCAGTTGGATTTCACCAGGGGTGAATACGCCCTTCAAAGTTGCGGTTACCCGACAATACGGCTGCTACCGTCATGTCGTTCTTGTTAATGGCTTCTTCAATGGGCTCGGGCAAGGGCCCCGAGTTACCAATACAGGTCGTACTGCCATAACCCACCAGATAAGGCATTAATACGGCATTAATCCGACTTTAATCAGGTAATCGGTAACCACCTTGGAGCTTAGGGCCAGTGAGCTTTTAACCCAGGCCGCTCGGGTCAATCCTTTTTCGACGGCGGCCTTGGCCAGCAAGCCGGCCGCCATTAACACACTCCGGTTAGATGTGTTGGTACAGGAGGTAATGGCCACAATGACCACGCACCGTCTTCTAATGTACAGTTCTTGCCATCGAGTGAGAACTCGGTCCCTTCCAGCGACTAATTGAGTCCACCCCAGTTTGACCACCTTCGTTTTCCAGGGCCGCTGCTCTTGTTTTTTCGACCTCCAGCTCGCGGCATAAACTAAAGTCCTGCGGCATATTAGACAGCGTGACCCTGTTTTGCGGGTATTTGGGCCCTGCCAGACTAGCTTCTACTTTGCTCATTTCCAAGCCCAGTGTATCGGGAAACACCGGCTCGTCGCCCTCATTACGCCCCCCCTGCGCCTTGCTATAGGCTTCGACCAGTTCAACCTGCTCTGCACTGCTTCCTGTCAGGGTGAGGTAACGCAGGGTTTCTTCATCTACCGGAAAAAATCCACTGGTAGCATCATATTCTGGTGCCATGTTGGCAATGGTGGCTCTGTCTGCCAGCGGCAGCGTAGCCAGGCCATCACCGTAAATTTCAACAAACTTGCCGACTACGCCTTTGTTACGCAGCATTTGCACTGCGGTTGACACCAGATCCATTGCGGTAATGTCTTCACGCAGCTTGAAGCCAATGACTTCATGGATCAGCATGGAGACCGGCAGGCCCAGCATGGCCGCCTCTACTTCTATGCTCCACAGCCAAGAATACCCAGGGCATTAATCATGGTGGTATGAGAGTCGGTGCCGACCAAGGTATCCGGAGAAATTTCGGTGTCATTACCCTTCTCTTGCTGCCACACGGTTTGCCCCAGGTATTCCAGGTTTACCTAATGGCAGATACCGGTCCCTGGCGGGACGACACGAAAGTTGTCGAAGGTTTTCTGACCCCTGCACAAGAAGGCATAGCGTTCGCCGTTGCGGGCCACTTCCATATCGACGTTGGTGGCAAAAGCCTGCTCACTGGCAAAGGCATCCACCATGAACGAGTGGTCGATGACCAGATCGACCGCCGAGAAAGGGTTAACCTGTTCGGCTTTGCCGCCGAGACGCTGTACCGCATCGCGCATGGCCGCCAAATCGACCACTGCTGGCACTCCGGTAAAGTCCTGCATGAGCACACTTACCGGGCGAAAGGCAATTTACCGGCTAGACTCGCCCTGCTGTAACCAGGCTGCCATGACCGCAATATCCTCTTCGCTGACAGTATCGCCATCGAGGTTGCGCAGCAGGTTTTCGATAAGTACTTTCAAGGATTTAGGTAGACGAGAAAGCTCCTTGCTCTGAGACAGATTTTGCAGGCTATAATATAGATATGGATTCTGAGCCAGTGTGAGAGTCTCTGTATAAGACGCATTCGCGCGAGTAGACATCCCCCTTAACGATGGAAAACGGCTGGTGAAAAACATGACCAGCACAGCATGACCCTCTTATTCAGTCATAAACAGTCAGCAGGAGTATATAAAAGAGTATCAGGGCATCTTAGCCAGAGGCGATATTAGTTGTCCGCAACGGGATGAACACGCCCGGAAAAAAGACCAGCGAGGACGGCTAAAAGCACTATTATTAGAGCGATTGCGGGACTATCAAGGTGATGTCTTCCGTTTTATGGTGTCTGACATCGCGGTGCCGTTTACTAATAATCAGGGTGATAATTACATCCGGATGACCGAAGTACAGCAAAAAATATCAGGCTGTTTTAGAAGCATTCAAGGTGCTGAGATGTTCTGTTTAATCTGAAGCTATCTCTTGACGTGTCGAAAACAGTCAGTCAGAGAGCACTTCCTTGGCGTTATTATTCAACGTTCAGCTTACGAGCATTTTTTACGCCAAGTCGGAAGCTGAATAGTTACGAAATTTTTAGTCTCAGTCTGATTTCACAAGTTATACGACTTAGCAAATTCAGCCTGTGCACGACATTATTTCTCTTCGCTTTTCTGCCAGCGTTGCATCAGAGTATTCGATGGCTGTGTTTCGTCAAGAAGCTTATGTGCAGTTTCTATCCCAGCCACCGGTAGGCCAGTTGGGTCAAGCAAACCAATCTGTACCAAAACACTTGCTTGATCCCAGTAGATATGCTCGTGGTAGAGCTTATCCCCACGAAACTTAACAACCCCGAGCATCGGTATCTCAACATGCTTGCCTGTAGGTTCGACGTTGGGTAATAGCCAGTCAATTTCGGTTGTGTGGGTGAAAGACATGATGAACTCATCGACGATTTGTGATGAGCCTACGGTACGTGAGATGGGTACCAGCTTCATATCAGGTGGATTACCATGCACAAAATGATGCTGGTAGAAACGGCTTAATTCCTTATAGCCAACCCCGCCAGTCATGGTAGGAATGTGGTTGACGTAAGGCTCAGCAACCATGGTTGCCATGGTTGCTGGCACATCGCGAGTGTCGAACTCATGATAAACGTGCTGCTCCCATAAATCCGACAAATTGTAGTGTGGGCCGATCTCACTCTTTAGGGCAGCGATTGATCGCTCGTGGGCCATCAGTGCGGAAGGCTTATCGTAATGCGTGTCATCACCGAACCTGGCGAATGCATGACCGACGCCCCGATAGGTGTAGAGTTCAACTTTAGTTCGACCAGTGAGGGCCTGGGTAATTTGCTGGCGAGTTGCTGCCTCGCAGTAATCATCTTCTTCGGCGAAATGCAGCACCAATCTTCCTTTTATATTATCTGCCTCTTCCAGGTACTCTTCGATTCCCATACCGTAGTAACCCACCGAAACGGCCGCTTGGGTGCGTGTGGCGGTGAGGTAGGCGAGCTTGCCGCCCATGCAGAAGCCTACGTAGCCAAGGCCTGCGTCATCGACTTCTTCCAGGCCACGCAAGGCGCTGAAAGACGCTTCAATATCATCTACTGCTTTGTCTACATTTAAGCGCTTAAACAGTTCGATGGCTTTCGCGAAATCCTCTTCGCTATAGCTCAAATCCACACCTGGTTCCAAGCGCCAAAAAAGGTCTGGCACCAGCGCTACGTAGCCTTCCTCCGCATAAAGCTCGGCAACTTCACGCATGTTTGCGTTAATACCAAATATTTCTTGCCCAATCACAACACCAGGTCCATGGCCGCTGGCCGGCAGAGCCAGGTAACCGGAAAAGGTCCCACTAGAATCACCGGCACGAATTTTTATCATCTTACCCATTTATATCACCTCCATTCTGCTGACAATATTATTAACTTACTGGGCAGTACCCAAGCGTTCAAACCAAACTGGTGGAGCAATGCCTTGGTCTGGGCCGATTTTGGCGCTAACTACCTTTCAGGTTAATAAAACCTCGCTCACACTCCGTAACACGGAGTTTTCATTTGACTTACATACCATATAAAAAATGAGAGGTGAATAAATATCCATTACTGGCAAATCAATATCCTTTTTTTTTCATCGTGAGTTTTCAGAAGAAACGGGTTAGCGCCTAATTAAGCAGTAAGTAGATGCCTACTCGGTGTCTAGCTCGACGTTCCGGGGCAGAAAATCGGACAGGTCTAAGCCGGGGAACCCTGGGTGAGAGCGTGAGAACATTGTTAAATCACAACCAGTCTATTCTGGATAAAAATCACTCTCCAAGATGTCTTGAGAGTAATTTTATTAACTTTTCCCTAACGCGTTAAATCCAGAAATCAGTATTTTTTCAAGATAAGCGGTACTCATGCTCGCCATCTTCTGCTTACGGCGGATACTCGATTTCTTTGAGGTGTCTGTACTGGTCTAATACCAATGGAAACTTCAATTAGAGACTTATAGTGTTAGACTAGATTGAGGTGGATATGAATACAAAACGTATGAATAGAACTTACTCTCAAGAGTTTAAGCAAGAAGCTGTGGAGCAAGGTTACTCAGTAGCCGAAGCGGCCTGTTCTCTAGGTGTCAATGCTAGCTTGATTTACAAGTGGAGAGAAGTCATTGAAGCCCAAGCTAATGGCTACGCACTGAGCGTATCCGAACGCGAAGAGCTCAAATGTAGCTTAAGCCGTTCTGGTTATTATGCTTGGTTAAAGCGGCCAGCAAAGCTGATGACTGGGTATGAGCTGACGCTGTATCGGCGCGCTAAAGCGCTCTTTCATCAGAGCCGACAGAGCTAAGGTAGTCGAGAGTTAGCGAAGAAACTCCGCCAAGAAGACTTTGTAATTAGCCGTAAAAAAACACGCCAGCTACTGAAGAAGCTGAAGCTGGTCGTAAAGCAGCGAGTGGCTTATAAGCTCACTACGAGACGCGACCTGATGGACTCGGTGTGTCTCCTAATTTAGTGAGTATGCAGTTTAACCCCGCTGAGCCTAATCAAGTCTTGGTGGGGGATATCACGTATTTAAAAACGCCTGAAGGCTGGATGCTCTACGAAATAAAGCTACTCGCCATCTTCGTTTTCAGGTCGCCCTCATAAATAATCTGGGAATAGATCACCGACAAACCTCGCCCGTCCCACCTTGATTTGTTATAACAAAGTAACAGTCCTGTTTAAGAAAACTCGATAACGCCTTTTTAATCTAGGTTCTGTTTCCGTTTCGCTATAAAAATTTGATTTAAAAGGAAAATAATAAAAAGCTGTTTTTATTGAATTTATTTTATTTCAATGACTTAGCGTGAAACGTCAACATGCACTAGTAATCACAATAAGATTAAGAGATTTAGTGAGATCATCGATGGCAACCATGAAAAAACACGAAGTATTGGGATTGGACCTTTCCAGGCTCTATAGAGAGCCAGTGTTTACCAGTCAGAGTAAAGAGAAAAGTCATCAGCTGCTATCCAATAATCTAGTTGACCATGATTTGTATTGGCGCGAGGGCACCGTCGATACGGCATTCTTTCACGCTACAATTGGGTGCTGTGACATCTTTGCGTTACGCTATGGAGCCGAGGTTGAAGTTCACCCAAAGCCCTTTACGGACTTTGTGCTAATCCAAACCCCACTTCACGGCAGCGCTTCTATACAATGTGATGGAGCCGCATTAGAAGTCAAACCAGGCCAGCTCTTGATCTTGGCTCCTAGCTACAACGTACGTCTGACCTGGCATAGTGGCTGCGAGCAACTTATAGTTAAAGTACCACGGAGTCTTCTGCAAAGCACCTGGGAGACACTCATTAGCGAAGATAGTTGCACCGAAGAAGTCAGTATACCTTCCTTGTTTCACCTAGAGGGTCGTCAGGGAACACGTGGGTTGCGCTTAATCAGTGAGCTTCTAGACCAGCTAACTAACGAGAATGAAGCCCCCCCCCAGTGGCGCCACCACCTTGAAGTGAGCCTTGCAACATTCATCCTTACCCATAAGCCTAGTACTGATATAATACCCTCCCCATCGCTAGGTGACCGAAAATTGAAGCTTCTAGCAAAAAGAGTTGACACTGTTATGCGTAACCGACTGACCACCCACACAACTCTATCTAAACTTTCAAGCGAGTGCGGGGCCAGCGTGAGAAATCTAAACAATATTTGCAGGAAGCTTTACGATAAATCGCCAATGGAACATATGAGAAACCTAAGACTTGAGGCTGCTAGAAAGAGCTTGCTAAACTCGCAGAGCCTAAGCGTTACTGAAGTCGCACTAACTTATAGATTTACCCACCTAGGCCGTTTTTCTAATTACTACTATGAAAGATTTGGCGAGCTACCTCGCCAGACCTTAGCTCACCTTTTTACCCATAAGTCAGCTCAATAATCCCTTTGTTTCTTGTATTACACGGACATATCATGACAACGTTCTAGGTGGAGCTGGGTTCTCAGGCTAGTGGCCTCTTGGAGCCGTGTATTTCGTAACGTCGGAGGTAAGCGTCACTGGAACCACACCTAACAAGCCACATTAACCGATGTTAACGTGGCGTCTTAGGGATGAGTTATAAGCGGATAGCCCAGGGCAACAGGTGGTCGACGGACTCGCCATCGGTGAGATGAGGTAATTGTTCAAACAGTGCCGTGAGATAAACACCCGGCGGTACGTCATTGGCTTTGGCGGTTTCAATCAGGCTGTACAGCATGGCACTGGCTTGGGCACCGCTGCGACTATTCGAGAACAACCAGTTCTTTCTGCCAATCACGAAGGGCTTGATAGCCCGCTCAGCACGGTTGTTATCAATCGCTGCTGCGCCATGTTCAAGATAAATCTGTAGCTTATCCCATTGATTCAAGGTGTAGCCGATGGCTTTACCAATGGCATTTTTGGGCGGCACTTGGTGCAGCGCTTTATCTAGCCACGCTTTAAGTTGCTCCATGATAGGAGCCGAATGGGCTTGGCGAGCAGCGCGCTTGTCCTCTATCGACAGCTGACGAATGGACTTCTCGATACCATACAGCTTTTGTATCAGATTCAGCGCCTGGTCGGCCCGACCGGTTTTGCCCTTGGGTTGCACGGCTTTGGCTTCGATAAATTTGCGACGCGCATGCGCCCAGCAACCGGCTAACATCGCATCGGTACCGTGATAGCCTGCGTAGCCATCGACGTGCAATAAGCCGTGATAACCCGCTAAAAAGGTATTGGGATGTATGCCGCCACGGCCATCTTGATAGTCGTACAGCACGATATTGGGCGGTGACGCCGTATTATTCGGTAAGCTCTCGGGTTTATCGCCGCCACAGCCATACACCCACATGGTGCATTGCACTTTATCAACGTCGAGTACCTTGACCGGCGTATCGTCAGACCACAGCGCCGGCCGCTCCAGCATCAAGGCGTGCAGCCGCTGATACAGTGGCATTAACTGCCTGCTGACTCTGATGAGCCAGCGACTCATGGTTTGTCGGTGCAGCTCAATGCCGAAGCTTTTGAATAACGCTTCTTGCCGATACAGCGGTAGCCCAAACTGATATTTAGCGGTAATGATTTGCGACAGTAAGGTCGGGGTGGCGATGCTTTTCGGTAACAGACTGGCCGGTGCCGGCGCTATTTTAATCGTGGTACGCGTAGCCTGTTGTTCGCAGCAACGGCAGCTGTATTTCGGTCGGATATGGCGAATGACTTTAACGGTAGCGGGGATAAACTCCAGCTTCTCGCTGACTTCTTCACCCATCTGATGCAAGTCATGGCCGCAGTCGTCGCAGACCTTGTCTGCATCTGCAATATCGTGCACCACGTCTTCACGCGGCAGCTCAGCACTCAAGCTCGGACGACGGGATTTCTTGCGGGTGTAAGTAATGGTTTCATCGGCGGCAACTTCTTCGGCGCTGGGCGTCAGGCACTCCTCGACTTCGTTAAACAACTCGCCTTGGCCGGGGTGACCTTCACTGCTGGCCGCAAAACGCTTCCTCAACGCTAATTGCCACTGCTCAAGCGCGTGGTTATATAACTGCTGAAAACGCTTCGCTTCTCGCTGATGATGGGCACTTTCTTTCTGCACCCGTTCACTTTCCTGTTGATGACGCAAGCTCTCTCGCTGCGATTTTTGCAGCAAGGTTTGCATCTCAAGTAGCTGTTGTTTCAAGCTCTCGACATCATCAGGAATGGCGGTGGCACGGGTCTTTTTCATGGTGCTCATTTTACTATAAAGCCACCGTGAACGCCTTAATAAATCAGGTTTTTTTAGGAATAAATGGCCCTAATAAATCTCAATAAGTAGCCTCAAATTGCAGTGGTTGATGGCCAGTCATTTTCTGAATATCTAAGCCTTCTAGCAACCAATGCCACTGGCGTTCTGATAAGGTCAGTACCTCTCCTGACAGCTTCTTCGGCCACTTGAACTTATCTTTTTCCAGCCGTTTGTACCACAGGCAGAAACCGGTTTGGTCCCAATACAGCACCTTGATTTTATCGCGTTGTCTATTGCAGAACACAAACAAGGCGCCACTGAACGAAGATAGCTGCATGTGCTCTTCCACGATAACACTGAGCCCGTTAATGCTTTTCCTGAAATCCACCGGCTGTTTATGCAAATAAATGGCAGGCGGCTCAACAAACATCTTCATGCCGACAGCGCCTTTATCAAATCGGCCAACCAGCGCGGCTCTACCGAGAGCGGCAATGCCAGTTCAGTTTGCTGATAACGTAGCGTGAGTGCCGAGCTTACCGAGTTAGGAGATAGAAAGTATAGGCAGCTTGGGGCTTTACCTCAGCGAAAGCGGGCTCATCAAGATTGCGCAGTGCACGACGGCGCTGAGTAAAATAGGCAGAACTAACGTTCTGCTCAGCACAAAAATCGGCTTGGCTTTGTCCACTCTTCTCGAAGACGTTAATTAGCTCAAGCCACTGCGCCTCGCTACGATGTTTACGACTCATAGATCACCTCGTTCATTAAAACGGATAATCTACGGTATTAAAAGTGGCCTAAACAGGTGTGGATGCTGTGACGCTTACTGAACAAGGCTGAAAATTATCGCTGGTGGACGATACGGAGAAAAAGGAAGCGAAGTGAAGCCGCTTAATAAGGGGAGTTAGATGCAATAACCTGTCTTGACTGTTGGATTGATGCGGCCTCGGCCGATATTGAGTCACGGTCAGCTTTCGGGCCTCCTATAAGATCCGTGCTGGACTCCCGCCCTCGCCTTCGTAGGAATGGCGGCAGAAACACACTTGTTATGTTGCATTAGACCTATCATATTAAACAACTGATCAGTTATTGGGTCGGAGCGCCAAAGGTAACACAGTCACCTCCCACGATACGCTACGAGCACATCGATGCAAGCTCAGATATGCAGCCGTGCGAACTGTATCAGCCTAACGAACTCCAGTGAATGTTCGCCGTAGGCTAATGCGGTGAGTGGGTGATGAAGGCCCTTTCGGCCTTTACAGTCCAGCTAAATAGATCAGTTACTTAATCAGTTTGGTATTACTTATAAGTACTAAAAATGAGGGTATCTATGATGATAATAAAGCCGGACAACCATGCAGGCAGTCCGGCTTTTTGAATCTAGTTAGCAGAGTATTTTTCAACTTCTCTGCGCCAGCGATTTTCCAGGCTATCAGGCTGAGTTGCCCCATAGATGGCTCGCTCGGCACCGGAATACCAGGCCCACAGCTGATTACCGTAATCAAAGTGCCACCATTCGCTGGGTAGGTTGGTAAACCCGGCCGCTGTCATTATGCCATAGAGCAGTCGTCGATTTTTAATCACCTCTGTCTCTCTGGCATTCGGAGTGGCAATCTCTTCAAATGCATGAGTATGAGACCAGGCACTGGCTTCGTCGAACTGGGTTCCCATATCCAACATCAAGCCCTGCTGGTCCAGCAAGGTAACGTCGACAGAGCCCCCCGTAAGATGAGGGCTTGGCGCATCTGCCCGTGTACTTGGCAACGAGACAAACTCCCGCGTCAGCTGTTCCAGCTCTGCGGCTGATTTTTTCGGCAAGCGAGTTTCCAGTGCATTGTACAGGGTGTCATACAAATACTGTTGTACGCCGTAAGGCCGCCAGCTATCCAGCACCAGCAGTGACATACCGGCAGGTAATTGTTTGGCAGCCTTTAACAGCCGCCGATAAATACCGGTGCGTGTGTGGCACTCAGGCACCGCATAGGGTATCCCCATCTTGTAGTAGGCTGGATAAACTTGCAGCGGCGCTGGCGCTAGGCTGACAGGAACGAGCGGCTCCTGATTATCCTCAATGGCTATCTTCATCACTTCTGGCCAGACAGGATCAGCCATTAACGGTATCCGAGTTTTCATGCGTAACCTCCCAGGATGTTCGGTAGCCATAACGTCAATCCAGGAAACAGGATCAATAACAGCAACACGCTCAGCGCAAGCAGTACAAAAGGCCAGATGGTTTTAAACAGCTCGGTTATCTCAATTTTGCTGACGGCGGCGGCCACAAACACACAGGCACCCATAGGGGGAGTAATTAATGCAATGGTGATGTTCAGGGTAATGACCACGCCCAAATGCACGGGATCGATGCCGGCAGCCATGGCGACCGGCACAAAGATAGGTGTCAGCAGCATGAGCGCCGATACTTCTTCCATAAACATGCCGGTGACAAAGGTAATCCCGCTCAACATCAGCAGCACCAAAATAGGCTGATCAATAAACGGCTCCAGCATGGCCACAAATGACCTGGGCACTTGGGCATAAGACAGCAGCCAGCTGATGGCGGCCGATGCCGCCATGATCAGGAAGATGGCACTGGTCAAGCGAGCGGTTTCAACCAGAGCCGACCAGAAGCGACCGAGAGAAAGCTGGCCGGTCATCAGGCCCACTATTACCACGTACAGCACGGTGAGAGCCCCAGACTCTGTGGGTGTCACCACCCCCAGTACAATGCCTCCCACTATGATCACGGGCGCCAGCAAAGCAGGAAAGGCTCCCCAACTAGCCGACCACAGTCTGGCCAAAGTCGGTTTTTCTCCCGATGCTGCTAGCCCTGCTCGTCGGGCATAGATCCAGTTCATCATCATAAAGCCACACCCCAGAATCAAGCCGGGGATGATTCCCGCCAAAAACAGGGCGCCGACCGAGGTATTGGTTAAGGATGCATAGAGGATCATGAAAATACTGGGCGGAATAATGGGCCCTATCAGTGAACTGCCCGCCGTCAAACCTGCCGCATAGGGTACCGAATAACCTTCTTTCTTCATCGCCGGCACCAACAGGGAGCCGAGCGCGGAAGTATCCGCTACCGCCGAGCCGTTAATGCCTGCAAAGAAGACACTTGATACTACGTTGACATAACCCAGCCCACCACGCCAATGACCCACCAGTGTTCTCGCCAGCGTCATCAACCGCTGTGTCAGGCCAGCGCTATTCATCAGATTTCCCGCCAGTATGAACAACGGGATAGCCATCAAAGAAAAGACATTGATGCCACCAAAGAATTGCTGGGGCAGCATGCGTCCGACCATATTGATATCAATAAAGAAAAAACCAACGACGGCGGTGAGGATCAGTGTCAGGAACAAGGGTAAACCCAACAGGATATGCACAATAAAGGTGACAAACATCGCCAGGGTCATAACTGCAAATCCTTTCTTTCGAATGGGCCACGTAAAATTGCGAATAAAAACAGCATAAAAAAGCCAAGAGGCATACTCAACATCGGCCAGGTTCGGCTAATTCCCAGCCCCATGGTAGTAAAGCGACCAACAGAAAAAGCGTAGTGCCAGGAATACCAAGCGAAAGCTGCACTGATCACCACGGTAAGTAGCCATTGATACAGTTTAAGGGCCGATGCCCATTTTGGGGGTAGCTTCTGCTCTAGTAAATTGATGCGCATATGTTCATTACGAATCCATACCACACCGGCTGTCAGCAGCACGGTACCAATAATCAGGAAGCGGGACAGCTCGTCCATCCAGATGGGTGAGCGACCAGCCAGATATCTTGCGGCAACACCATAAATCAGAACTACAAGATTGCTGGCAATAAGCAGGCCTGCCAGAACTTCTGACACGCGACTTAATAAGCGGATTATTTTTGTGATCATAACAACAAGGCGGTGCATGGCACCGCCACCTTATCGGGAGCTAATTAATTGGACTCTACATCCTGCAGGGCCAGATCAATCCATTTCTGGTCGATGTTTTGCTCTTGCAACCAGGTCACGTAGGAAGGTTTGGCTTTTTCTTGAAACGCGGCCAACTGTTCTGCCGTAGGACGATAGACTTCCATCCCCTTATCAGCCAAAAACTGGACTCGCTCTTCTACTTTGGATTCGACCGACTGACGATTGAGTTGGTTAGCTTCCTCTACTGCGTCCTTCAAGGCCGCCTTTTGCTCGTCGGTCAGGGACGCCATCAACTGTTCATTGGCTACCAGAAACTGATCGGAATATTGAATATTAGCCAATGTCAGGTATTTTTGTACCTCCTGTAAACTACCCAAGATAATGTACATTGGCGGGTTCATCTGGCCATCGGCTACTCCCGTCTTCATCGCCATATAGACTTCTGTCCAGGGAATGGGAGTACCCGAAGCGCCAAAGGCTTCATATAATGCCACTTGGCTCTTATCCATCGCCCTGAAGCGCAACCCCTTGAAGTCATCAGGCTGCTTGATAGGTCGTTTGTTATTGGTAAAGGCCAGGAAGCCCCCCTCTTCTACTACCGCCAGCAAGCGAGTACCGGTACGCTGATAGAACTCTTCCTGCGCAGCTTTCCAGTATTCACCCTGGTCAAAGAAGCGGCGCGCGTCGTCAAAGCCCTTAAACAGGAAAGGAATTGAACTGACATAAATTTCGGGAAACAGTGGCGAAATACCGGCAAAAGAAGCGATATTCAGGCTAGGCATATTCATCACCTGCTCCATTCGCTGCTCTTCTTCACCCAACATACTGTTGGGATACAGCTTTAACTCCAGCTCTCCCTGCGTTTTTTCTTCTACCAACTTTTTCAGGTTAGAGGCAAACAGGTGTACCGCATTCTTATCTGCATCGGGTGCACCATTGTAAGATAGGTCAATGGTGGTTGCCGCTCCGGCCAGACCACTGATCAGTAAGGCTCCAGCCCCACATACCGTCGTCATCCATTTTGCTAGCGGCTTGATTTTACAAGTAAGCATAGTCGTGATCTCCATATCCAGTTTGTATGTTTTAAAAAGTCTTCACCAGATTAAGCGTTGTCGCGTTGACTTTTCAATATCTAATGCGTTGCAATAAAGTCAACACAATATTTAACATTGCATTTACAATCAATTAAAGAATAACATCCCATCGTGAAGATGGGCAATTAAAGCTTCAGATGACACTGTTAACTCGCGACCTTTATGACTAACGATATGTGCACTCGCACCAGTTAGTACGGGATGAGGTACAGGTATACAGATTATTTTCCCTTGCTCGACCTCACTTTGCACCGTCAACCGTGGCATGAAAGTAACCCCCATACCGGACAGCACAAAATTCTTTAAAACAGCGACAGAATTAGTTCTTAATTGTGGTTCAAAGCGGATATGTTCCAGCTCCTCAACCAAGCTGACCAGCTGCCCCATGCCAAACTGTTGATCGATAAGGGCCAAGGGATATTCTGATATCTGTCGAATAGTAAGTGGAAGCTGCCTGGTAAGAGCATGTTGCGGAGGAGCGATGAGCTCCAGCGGCTGACGGGTTATCACATGAGAATATAACTCGGCATCGGGGGAAGGAGCATAAACCACCGCTAAATCTACTCGATCTTCCTTAACCAGCCGGGTCGCCTCATTGACTCCTGCCATTTCAACACTGATCTGAATACCAGGGTAACGGGTCATAAAAGCTTGCAGTGGTGCAGAAATTAAATCGGCAATAAAACCTTCACCTACCGCAAGACTGACCCTCCCTGTTTTTAAACTCTGCAAGGCTTCTATACGGGACAGTGCTGCAGCCTCGCTTGCCTTTTGCTGTCGATAAAGCGCCACCAGCTCTTCACCAATCTGAGTGAGCACAACGCCCTGCCCGCTTCGTATTACCACCGTCGCTGCCAGCTCTTCTTCTAATTGTGCCAGCTGGCGGCTGATGGCCGAGACATCAACATTCAGGTGAGCGGCCACTTTGCGCAATGAGCCGAAGCGTGAGACTTCACTGAGATACTTCAGAGCCCTAGGGTTAAGCTTCCACATATTGGGATTCCGTGACATTGGGATATTTAAAACAAGCTGGCTCAGGTGTGGTTCTGCCGTCATTCCCGCGAAGGAGCGTCATTCCCGCGAAGGAGCGTCATCCTCGCGTAGGCGGGGACGGGAACCCAGAGCCCACATCAGTTTAAGGTATTGCTTATTACTTAAGGGGGTTAATCGCTCAAGTTCCACGCTTCGATAAAGCTATGGTAGCAAGTCACTAGCATGTCGGCACCAAGGGCATAATCAGGCACTGCGTCAGGAAAATAGAGCGCGCAGCGGCTACCGGCATTTTGGGCGGTTTGTAGATCAAACAGATAATCACCCACATATAAGATATCTGCAGGCGCTAACTGCCATTGTTGGCAAATAAGCTGAATACCTTCGGGGTGCGGTTTAGGTTCGGCATCATGGCGCGTCAACACCAGCGAGATATCTATGCCGAGCTTATTAATCGTCATCTGGGCCGCTTCGGGTATATTGCGGGTCAAAATGGCTAACGGCAGTGATTTAGATTGCAGATATTCAATCAGCTCACGCGCGCCCTCTACCCAAGTTGAGGTCTGCGAGCTGCGTATCTCATACTCATGAATAAGCTCAAGCGCCCTACTGCGCGCCGCCTCTTCACTTAGGCTCTCTGCATGCGCCAACACATCCATGCCAGGGCTAATACCCAGCTCACGACGCAGCCCAAGAAAGTCTGGATTTGAATGCGCTAAGGTGCCATCGAGATCGAAGATGACGCCACGAATATCGTTAAGTTTTAAATCACTGAGTCGAGTAATCACGAAGCTTTCCCATGAGTAAAATATTTCTCTAAAACTTAGATTGCACCGCTACAGGCTTTTTTTACGCTTGTTGACTGCGCGTTTGCGTAAAAACCAACCAACAACTAAAAGTACCAACAACAACACGCCACCGGCAATGAGATAGGTTAACGTCATGGGCTTAGCTTCGGGCGTAACGTCAGTAGTGACCTTTAACGGTGGGCTGACGCGAATAACCTGTTTGGCGAGATTAAGCTGCACTTCACGCCCAGCTTGATTGGTAGCAAAGGCACGTCCTTGCCAATAGTAGTTGCCGCTTTCTAAGGCTTCAGGCAGGGTAATGAGCCTGCCTGAACCTGAAATGGGAATGCGCTGTTGTGAGGGAGTAACTAACTCACCGGTGACCACCAAAGAGTCGGCAACTAGTTCTTTATCGGCGGTTAAGTTCACTTGCCACTTGCCTTGCTCGTCGGGGGTAGAAAACTGCAGTTTAAGTGGCATAGGGTAAATTAATACCGTTTGTTCTTGGGTGCGCGCCAGCACCTGATTACTCACTTGCGCCTGATACAGATATTCGCCGGGCAAGGTGTCGATAATGGTTTCTGCCGTCAGTTTGCCATCACCAGGATAGGCATCTAGCCCCAGCCCATCATCCAGAAAGTGGCCAATAACTAACGGCGCCGGCGCAAATTGTGCTTCATTATCGTTTTTTAAATCGATGAGTTGCGCCTGCAATGCTAGGTCGTTGAGGTAATAGTTAGCGTCTAACCGCGTGCTGTTATGGCGTAGTTCAGCGGTGAGCTTTAATACCTCTTGTTGATATAACCGCTCGGCAAGTGGCGTTATCACTAACTCAAACTCGCTTACCAGCGAAATTCCCCGCTCTTTATTCACTTTGCCGGTGGCTTGCCATGGGCCAGGCTCGGGTTGCCACAAGGTAATTACATCTCGGCTGTCGGTGCTAGCCCAACTGATATTGTCGGGGTGCTGTTGATAATAATATTTGCTGCCATCGGGGCGGATTAATACCACAGGACTACTGTTTAGCTCTCGCTCAATAAGCAGCGTAACAGAAGAAATAGAGGGGTCGATGCGAAAGGTGTTACTCAACCAGCGCGCGTTTTGTTCATTAGCAAAAACCGTGGTGGCTACCAACAACAACGAAAATATCAGCAAACAGCGAGTGGTTAGGTTCGCCATAAACAGCTGCCTCCTTTTTCCATGACTAAATCAAGCCGTGCTTCGTGGTTTTGCAGCTCTTGGTCGTCGGCACGAATAATTTTTAACGGTGCCCTGCTCGAGTCTAATCGATGAATCGCGCCGCCATCACCTTGCTGTTGGCCGTCACTTTGTAAGTTTAACTTGGTTTGACCACCAGTCATTAACAGGTATACGTCAGCCAATATTTCGGCATCTAGCAAAGCCCCGTGCAAGCTACGGTGGCTATTGTCTATGCCATAGCGCGTACATAACACATCCAAGTTATTACGCTTACCAGGATACATCTTACGCGCCATGGCCAGCGTATCGGTGACTTTACATAACGATGCTATGCGCTCTTTGCGACCGATTAACGTGAGCTCATAATCTAAAAAACCCACGTCAAAAGGCGCATTATGTGCGATAAGTTCGGCACCGCTGATAAATTGTAAAAACTCATCAACTTGTGACGAGAACACCGGCTTATCGGCCAAGTAGTCATCGGTAATACCGTGAACTTTAATGGCTTCTTCGTCTACTTTTCGGTTTGGCTTAAGGTAAACGTGATAATGGCGCCCAGTTAAACGACGGTTAACCACCTCAACGGCGCCAATTTCAATGACTTTGTGGCCCATATAGTGCGGACCGGCGTCCATGTTGATACCGGTGGTTTCGGTATCGAGCACGACAATCCGTGAATGGCTTTGCTGGTTCATCTGTCTGTTTCCTTTACCCAAGTCGCGCCAGTATAAATAACTGCCACTCGCTATGCTAGCCAGAAGCAAAACTGCTTTTTGGCTGTCTTTTAGCGGCTGCTGTGGCAGACTGCCGCCCTATAATTTTCGATTGTGAACGTTTAGATGAAAAAGATTGAACTGTATACCGATGGCTCTTGTTTAGGCAACCCAGGTCCTGGAGGCTATGGGTCCGTACTTATTTATAACGCACACCGTAAAGAGCTCAGCGGTGGCTATCGGCTAACCACCAATAACCGCATGGAGCTAATGGCAGCTATTGTAGGGTTGGCTGCGCTAAGTGATACCTGTGAAGTTGATTTAACCACAGACAGCCAATATGTTCGCCAAGGTATTACCCAATGGATTACCGGTTGGAAGCGTAAAGGCTGGATAACCTCCGCTAGAAAGCCGGTTAAAAACGTAGATTTGTGGAAACAACTCGATGAGCTTTGCCAACGCCACCAAGTCACTTGGCATTGGGTTAAGGGCCACTCTGGCCACCCCGAGAACGAACGCTGCGACGACTTAGCGCGAGAAGCGGCTGAAAACGATGCTAACCACGACGATACTGGCTACGAAGGGTAAACATAGCGCCGAGCGCCCAGCACCAAGCGCAGAGCTGAATCAAACACCTAAACCCTTCTGCCACGGAAAAATTAAGCTGAGATAAGAGCGAGAAGTGCTTAAGAGCTCTTATTGATATAAGAGCAAACAAGAAGTCAGATGGCGGCAGTTAGGTTGTCCTCTTCACTCTTTACGCTTCACCCTTAACAGGTTGTATTCAGATTTGATCTCTATTTTTCCGTGGGTTCTGTGGATTTCGTTGCGAAAACTTTTACTCTTTAGCACTAGTTTTTAGCTCGGCGCTGGTCTTCAGTTGTTGTTGCTGTTGGCGGGCCATGCCGGGCTGCAGCACCTGCTTTGTTGGTTGATATTGCCGAATGGGCGTCAGCGGATAACGACGTTTGCGCGCCATGATGATGTAAGCGGCCGACAGCGAGGGGCAATAATGCGGATAAACACGCCGACACCACTGCCCGCCTCTTGAGAAATCAAACATCTGAGTTAAGCCACAGTAATCACGTTTGATCACCTCAAATCCCAATAGCTTTAACCAATCTTCTAATCGGCCTGGTGCCACCATATTCTGCCAACGCGGTAATCGGCACTTTACTGTAGGCAATAAACTGGCAAGGCCCGCACTGCTGTATGGGTTAAAACCTGAAATAATCAGCCAACCGTCGTCTCGCAATCCTATTTCTACTTCGCGTAATATGGCATGAGGGTGTTCGCTAAAATCTAACACATGCGCCAATAAGCAGGCATCTAAGCTGCCCGGAGCAAACGGCATGGCAGTGGCATCACCGATTAAGTCGGCACTTAACGCCGTTTTATCCGAAGCCTCATTCTGGCTTAGATAGACTGAGTGCAGCAGCCGGCTACCTTGCAATGACAGCGCGGCACTTAAAGCATCTACTTTTAGTACATTAAAACCAAACAATGATGGCGCCCAGTCATCTAGGCGGTGCTGTAATTGTTCAGCAAGATGCGACCCGCGCAGTAATTGTTGCCAACTGGCTGGCGTGCTGGCAGATTTCATCAATATTTGCACCTCTGTTAAGCTAGCGCCCAACTTCTGATTATAAGGACAATAATATGGTTAACATTAGTCTTATTCCTGCGTTTCAAGACAACTATATCTGGCTGCTAACGAATAACAACCAAGCCGTGGTTGTCGACCCTGGGCAAGCCGCTCCGGTTGAACAAGTATTAGCCGAGCGAGAACTTACACTCACTAGCATTTTGATTACCCATCATCATCATGATCATACAGGTGGGGTTAAGGCGCTGCTGGCTAACTGGCCTCACGCCAAGGTATATGCTCCTGCCAACAAGCCCCTGCCCGCGCTAGGCGCCATTGCGGTGAATGATGGTGATAAAGTGACCTTGCCCGAGTTGGGGATGGAGTTTGAGGTGATGGCGGTGCCTGGCCATACCCTAGACCATATTGCCTATATTGAGCCTAACGGCGTGGCCGGCGAACCCTTGCTGTTTTGTGGCGACACCTTGTTTTCGGGCGGTTGTGGTCGCTTGTTTGAAGGTACACCAGAACAAATGCATCGTTCGTTAACGCGCTTTGCCGCACTGCCTGATAATACTCGTGTTTATTGCGCCCACGAATACACACAGTCTAATCTGGCGTTTTGTCATGCCGTTGAGCCAAACAATGCCGAATTACAAAAGTACTTACAAAAAGTAGCTAAATTACGTCAACAAGGCATACCTACTGTGCCCAGTTCTATTGGTCAAGAAAAAGCCATTAATGTCTTTCTGCGTACGCACTTAGACAGCGTTAGAGCCTCTACAGAGGCCCATGCCGGAGCAGAGTTAGACGAGTACATTAAGGTGTTCGCTGCACTTAGGCGCTGGAAAGACGATTTTTAACGAACTTGATTAAGCTGCTCACAAAGCATACACTGACCGCCGTTTTTTAGAGATGCGAACACCATGAGAAGACTCTGTATTTTATCCAGTGCCTTGCTTCTGGCTGGCTGCCAAGGATTACATTCCTCAGATAACCAGAACAGCGCAGGAAAAGAAGCGGCCGATAGCCAGCTTTACCACACTTCATCAGTTTACACGTCGTTGCAAATTCACGACCGCACTGCCGACCTAGGTCGAGCCTACAGCATGATCCCTCGTTCTGTGCCCGAGCAACCCGAGGCAGAGGTAAAGCAAGCGGACTTGTGGGCTGATCTCGCTGACAAAATGCAGCTGGATATGCCTTTGGATCATCCCAGAGTGGTCGCACAGCGCAAATGGTATCTTAAACACCCAGGTTATATGCGCTCTGTATCAGAACGCGCCAGACCGTTTCTCTATCTCATCAAGGAAGAGATAGAGAAACGGGACATGCCAATGGAGCTGGTATTATTGCCTGTTGTTGAGAGCACTTTTGACCCTAAGGCCTATTCCCATGGACATGCCGCTGGATTGTGGCAAATGCTGAAAGGCACCGGCAAGAACTTTGGTCTGCATTACGATAACTGGTATGACGGCCGATACGATGTCGTGGCTTCTACCCGTGCTGCACTTGATTATCTAGAATATTTGAACAATTTCTTTGACGGTGATTGGGTGTTGGCATTAGCGGCTTATAACTCTGGTGAAGGTCGAGTGCAGCGCGCCATGAAAGCGAATCGTCGCCAAGGCAAGCCTACTGATTATTGGTCACTGTCTTTACCAAAAGAAACCCAAGGTTACATCCCTAAGTTGCTAGCATTGGCCGATATTTTGAAGCACGACAACCATTATGGAATGGATATACCTGCTTTGCCGAATCGACCGCAGTTGGCCGTTATTGAGGTAGAGGGGCAGGTAGACTTGCACATGGCGGCAGACTTAGCCGGTATGGATCGCAGCAAACTTAAAGAGCTTAATCCGGCCTTTAAGCGCACGGCGACCTCTCCGGTGCGTAATGCTGAAATTTTAGTACCGGTTGCCCATGCACAAGGCTTTGAAATTGCCATGGCCGATTTGCCAGAGCAAGAGCGTAAATCTTACACGCATTATCAAGTGCAAGGCGGCGATAGCTTGGGCAGAATTGCACAGCGCCACAGCACCAGCATACAGGCTATTCGCCAAGCGAATAACTTACGTGGCAGCACCATTCGGGTGGGGCAGGCATTAATGCTACCTACGCCTTATGCCACTGCAGCGGCGGCAACTCCCGCTGGTGGCGTTTATAAGGTAAAGTCCGGTGATTCTTTATCTGCCATCGCTAACCGCTTTAGTGTCAGCATTAATGAACTGCTACGCTGGAACAGCCTCGCCAATAAGCACACGCTACGCACAGGCCAAAGCTTAGTGGTTGCCGCAAATGCGGGTTAAGTAAAAGCAGCGATACGTCTTACGCTGTACGCCTTACGTAGAAACACCGAGCCTAGGCTCGGTGTTTTTGTATCTTCCTGTCGCGATCCCCTTCACGGCTCTTTTGTAGGCCAACGCTTGCTCTCGCATTACAACCCAAGCGGAACCATTTAGGTCACAACACGACAGCCTAAAGACTCTCTCGCCACGGAATACACGGAAGAACACGGAAGAACACGGAAAAATAGGGATCAGATTTGAAAGGGATCTTTAATGGTAAAGAGCTCAGATAAGACCCAAGCAAAAGTGACAGGCGAAACAGAGACTGAATATACCGGTTGGTTTAGGTTTTTTTCTTTAACTTCCAGTTTATAGCTGACCGCTTCCAGCTGTATTTAAGCCGTCTTCCTGACGAAGGTCTGGATCTGCCCTTAGGTTTAAGCTCTAAGATCAGATACTGGAGCCGTTATGCCGGGCCACGACCCGGTACCGGCATAAAAACACAGAGCCAACATAAGGCGGTGTTGTCTTTAGCCGGGTGCTGGACGCTGTTCTTTCTACTTTGTTTTCCCCTTCACTCTTTACACTTCACGCTTCACCGTCCTTAAAGCACCTTAAACCTCATTTGTAGGGCGTGATGATCTGAGGCGGTGGATTCTAGACCCTGCGCTTGCTCGAGGGTGAGACCACGATAAAAAACTGCGTCTAGCGGATATCCCCAAAATCGAGTGCGAATATCAGGATTGGGGAGAGCTTCGGTTAATTGCTCTTTTGCCGCCCAGCTGGCCAGAAAGCCAGCCCGACGACCATTCCAACGGTTAAAGTCACCTGCCACTATCACCGGCCCCGTATAATCACCGATGACGTTGCTTATCATATTCAGCTGCTCGTTATAGGTGCGCCCGCGCAGTGAAAAGTTAATGGCATGCAAGTTAACCAGCAGCAATTGTTGCGATGAGCCTTGCAACGAGTAATAACTAAACAATAGCGACTTAGGAATACGCGTAGCGGGCTCTAATAGCCGTTTACCACAGACTTGTGACGGCTGTCCTTTGGCAGCCGTTAACACGCCATTACCAATACCATTCCAATTAAAAGCGGCTACCTGAAACCAATGATATTCTTGCTGGCGCAACCACTGGTGTAGCTCGTCGCTGGCGTTGGCTTCTTGTAACAATAATAAATCACTGTTATTCAGCCATTGATTAAGCTCCGCTTGCCAGTCACCCTGCTGTTTATAAATGTTCCAGCTAAGTAGCGAAAAACTCGGCGGTAAGGCATGGCTATTATTAACAGGGGGCCGAGCACATTCGTGGTCTAAAGGTATCCCACCATCGCTTAATAATTTTTTCTCGGGCACATCAATGCAGCCACTAAGCAATAAAGCCACAGCTAAAAATAAAATTAGCCGTTGCATCAAAGAGGCGCCTGCACCGCACGCGGACGACCATTATCATCAATAGCCACATACACAAACTGCGCCTGTGCTACTTTATAACGTGCACCAGCTTGAGGCGTTAATACCGGCTTAACCCACACCTCTACCTTTACCGTTATTGAGGTATGCCCCACTTTAATTAACTCGCCATGGGTGCACACTACATCTCCCACTTTAACGGGCCGTGAAAAGTTCATCTCGCTTACCGCAACGGTCCCTACGCGGCCAAAAGCAACTTCGTTGGCCAACAAGCTACCACCTAGGTCCATTTGCGACATGATCCAGCCGCCAAAAATATCACCATTAGCATTGGTGTCGGCGGGCATCGCCATGGTGCGCATTAATACGTCTCCCTTAGGCTCCGTTTGATCATTCATTACACTGCTCTCTTTTTCTGTTAAAAATGGCATCATTATACGTTGGCCTGTTGGCTACCAGTAGTGAGATATAAATATGATGAACGTTGTTGTGGCATCACTAAACCCCGCCAAAATTGATGCGGCTCGTTTGGCGTTAACACAGATTTTTCCTGATACTCCCTGTCGTATCAGCGGGGTAGCTGTGCCCTCGGGCGTTGCTGAACAACCCATGAGCGACGACGAAACCTACCAAGGCGCACGCCAGCGAGCGTTGGCGGCCCAGGCCATTCTGCCTAATGCCGATTTGTGGATTGGAATGGAAGGCGGCATAACCCACGGCGCTCAACACAGCATGACCTTTGCTTGGATCCAAGTATTGGGCCATGGCGGGTTAGATAATGCCAGCCGTAGCGCCAGCCTCACATTACCGCCCTTTGTGGCACAGGCGGTGACCGCAGGTGAAGAGCTGGGCCACGCCATGGATCGCCTCTTTAGCTTAAATAACTGCAAGCAGCAAGGCGGTGCCATAGGGGTATTAACCGCCAACTTGCTGGATCGGCGTCGCGTCTATTGCGATACGCTAATCTTGGCATTAGCACCATTAATTAACCCCGAACCTTATGCTCAGTGTTAAAGGCAATATTGAAAGACTAGATACTCTCGCAACGGAATCCACGAACCCCACGGAAAAATAGAGATCAAATCTGAAAATATATTTATAGGGTAAGGTCTTAACCAAAGCGAAATACGGCCGAATATTCGTAATAAAAATAAGCGACTCTACAAAGATCTGGCTCTTACTAATAAGATCTCTCGCACTTTTCGCTCTTATCCCATGTTAACTTTTCCGTGGATTCCGTTGCAAAAATAGGTTTGGGTTTAGCTCTGCGCTGTTTTCGCGTTGCGCTCGTCTAGCCACGCAAACCAATCCGTAACCTGATAGCTCAAGCCCAGCCAGCCACTGAGGGCACTGCCGTCTATGCTTTTGCCTTGCCCGCCGCCACTAAATTCTGGTGGCGGCAGATTGCGCAACAGTGCCGCTTGGCAATAAAAATCGCGGCGGCTAGGGTGATGTGGCGCACTCACATTCAATGTGCTCGGCCAGCAAGGTTTAGCTAATATTGCCGGTATAAACCGTAGCAAATCTTGTTGTGCCACGAGATTAATTGGCTCGTCGCCCCCCTCAAAGCTGCGCCCCGCCAAAAAACGGCCCGGCTCACGATTACCACCGACTAAGCCAGACAATCGTAAGCACAGCACCTCTGGCACGCCACAGCTCTGCACCGCCTGCTCTGCAGCCAGCATGCGCTCGCCTCGTTCGGAGTCCGGATTGGCGTCGTCTTCGGTTTTTAGGCCCAATCCACCGTATACCGAGGTGGCACTGGTAAACAATAACCGCTGTACGCCGCCCCTTGCCGCCAAGCGGGCAACTTCGCCTAAAGCCGTCGCATAATTTTCTACTTTGCCAGGCGGCACACACAGCACCACCGTATTGGCAGCCAGTGCCGCCGGCCATACCGCTGGCAGTGGCTCATTAATATTCCACACCATGGTATTGATGCCCGCGTTGGCTAATCGCTCGGCTTTGTCTGCGCTAGTGGTGCTGCCAGACACCATATAACCTTGGCTTAATAACGCCAACGCCAGCGGCTCGCCCAACCAGCCCAAGCCGACTATAGCGACACTTTTCGCCACATTGTTCTTCACACCTTTATCCATACCTTTCTCCATACAAGACTCAGTGTCTACATTAGTAGACATAGCTCAGCTCCGAAGGGGTAATAAAGGTTTGTTTTTGGCCCAGCACATCTTGATAAATCACCGAAAATGCCAGCACGTTCTGCACATAGCCACGGGTTTCTCGATAAGGAATATTTTCAACCCACACATCCAGTGGTCGGCTGCCGCTGTTACGTAACCAGCGATCAATACGATGTGGGCCGGCATTGTATGCGGCAATAGCGGCAATGCGGTTGTTGCTGTAGCGATCGAGCATTTCTTTAAAATAGCTTGATCCTAGCTGTACGTTAATAGCAGGAATATAGACATCCGAGTCCCGCTTGAAGTCACTAATGTTAAACTTTTTGGCCGTTTCCCTGGCGGTAGCAGGCATCAGCTGCATCAGGCCGCCCGCCCCTACCGGAGAGCGCGCTAACTCATAAAAAGCGCTCTCTTGGCGGGCAATGGCAAACAAAGTGGCCTCACTAACCCGTAAATGTTTGGCTTGGCGCTGAAAAATATCGCGATACACGACAGGAAAACGCAAATCTAGATGATCCCATGCCTTAATCTGAATGCTGGCCTGAATCGATTTATCGTACCACCCCTGTTTTAACGCCAAGCTACCTAATGCGAGGCCGTCGGCTGCGCTCACCTTGCCTAGCTGGTTATACCATTCGCTGCGCGCCGCGGTTTTATTACCGAGCGCCAGCCACTCCTCTACTCGAGAGAGCGCAGGCCATTGTTTGCGGGCCTGAGCTAAGCTTGGCGCCGATACTAACGGTTTCTTTTGCAAAGAGAATGACAGCTTGCTTTGCTGAGCCGCTAAAAAGCCATAATAGTTACGGTGCTGGGCAGCTTGCTGCCAAGCTTTATCACCGTCGGCATGACGATTTTGCGCTTTTAATGCCCGGCCACGCCAATACAACCAACGACTGTCTTGCTGAGCGTTGGCAGACAATCGGTCAATCCAGCTGGGCAGACTGCGCCAGTCTTGCTCCCAAATGGCTATGCGTGCTCGCAACTCAAACAAGTCTTCGTCGCCAATGGCAGGTAAACGGCTATCCAGCCAACTGCGATACTCTCGCGTGCGGTTGTACATAAGACGGCGGGCCAGCTGTTGCTCTATGCCGGTGACTTGCTGCTGACTTAACCCAGCTTGACGCTGATAAGTGGGATAGATCTGCATTACTTTCGCATGCTCAGTGTTAGCAAGTTTCGCTAGCGCCTGTGCTAATGCCTCTTTTTGCCGTTGACCTTGGGCCTTTACTAGATCGCCCTTTATCAACTGCTGAGGATCTTTACTTAATGATTGCAAAAAATCTGCCGCAGGCGTGGCTGATGCACTTAGCTGACGGCCTAAGTACTTAACTAGGCCTTCTTCTCCACTTTGATAAGCGAGCAACATACGCTGCCAAATATCTTGGTCGGTGCGGCCCCCGGCTTTTTGCCACACTGAAAATAAAGGATCGCAGCTATCAGGGCGAGAGTGGCCATATAGCCAAAGCGTTTTTGCGCCGGCCATCGCCATCGCTTTATCACCCGTGGCCCATTTGGCCCGATAATGAGCACACTGCAAGGCAATGCTATTGGGAAGTTCTGGGTAGAGAGTTAAGAACTCGATCCAACGTTGCTCACGCGCAAGACGGTATAAGTAGCGCCCTTCTAGTCGGTCAGCCAGCAGTGAGTCGGGATACTTCCGCATAAAATTTGTAACTTGAGAGGTGCTTAAGCTGGAAAGGCGATCGGCAAGATATTGATAATCTAAATAAACCGTCAGCGGATAGCTGTCTAACCCTTTGCGTAGCTGAGCAAATCGCAGTTCATCTTTGTTTTTCAGCGCGTGTTCGGCTTGGTTATATTGTTCACGCAGCGATGATGCCTGAACGCTAACACTCAGCCCTAACAGCAGCAGACCCACTCCTAGCAAGCTTCTCACAGCACACCCCTAAATAACGAATAGAGAGCTATCCTAAGGAATAGTGCTAACACTGCCAATGGGCAACGGAAAATAAAGTAGCGCCAGACGACAAGCATCGCCGTACGTCTTACGCTGTATGCCTTAGGTTTATAACAGGGAGACCATGTGTTTGAGCGTTACAGGTGCTTGTAACGTGTCAGTAGGGTAGAACCTTTGTTCGGCCTTACAGAGCAGCTAAATAGATCAGTTACGCTCTCAGATTGGTATTAGGCCTAAACCTTCTGCTTCGCAGAACCCACAGCTGAAGCGTGGACTACAAAAGAGCGGTATTTCTCTCTATGCGCTATGCGGGGTGTCCCTTTGCTCTTCACCCTTGACACTTCACAGGTTTAAAGCGATGGAAGTAACTTATTCGTTCGAGTCTGGCTGATTTTGGTCTATGCTGACAAGGAGTAAATAGTGGTAGCGGCGACTCGATCACAAATTTAACCTGCATGGACACGCCGGCCATGATAAGTTGATGTAGATCACATTATTAAACCGCGGTCAGGGTAATCTGAAACCGTACACAACCAAAAAAGCGCACCCAGGGGGTATTTTATGTCCATCACCATTACCAGCAACGTTATCGACATTTCTCCCGCCATTCGTGAACGGATTGAGAGTCGCTTCGAAAAATTGTCTCGGCGCCAAGTAGACCTAATTACGCCGCATGTGATTATTAACAAAGAAGGTCTTAAATATCAGGTTGAAGCGACTGCAGGTGTTCGTCATGACACCCTTTTTGCTAAAGCAGAAGACGATAACCTTTACGCTGCCATTAAAGACTTAGGCCAAAAGCTAGAGCGCCAACTGAACCGTTATGCTGATAAACCATTGGCACAACGCGCCCAAGCCGGCCAACCAGTAGTCCCAAATGACGTGGATGATTCTCACTTAGACGCTGAAATAGACGCTGAAATGGATGCAGAGTTAGAAGACGAGAAAGAGTAAACTCACCGAGTAGCGGTCAGTAAAAACAGGTGAGGAGTGAGATGTAAGGGGAGAGGTGTAACCCTCAAGCCGCAGATTCGGTGCTATACATCCCACTTCTCACCATTTATACCTTACTACTTTAAACGCTATTTACTCCTCACACCTTACTCCACACTGTATTTACCGCTTAGCGCTGTGTTTCACGCCTAATTGTGCTAGTTTTAGCTCAGTTCCTTAAAAATGCTTGCCAGCGCTGCTGCTTTTCAGTAATTGTAGGTGGGTGTTTCACAATGTTGAGATTTGCTGTGCCTGTTAATGTGTTTTTCTTTCCCTGCTTTTTTGCACTTTCTTGCTTTGCACTCCCCTTTTTTGCACACCAAGACATAAGTGCGTAATAGGAGGCATCTGGTCTGACAAGAAATTAGCGAAAGACAAACAGATAAGCCTCCCTCAGGGAGGCTTTTTTGTTAGGTAACTTTTTAGGTATAAGGGAAGCCCAATTGATGAATCTGGATGAGATCAGAACCCACATCAGCAGCCTAGATAAAGAGCTGTTGTCCTTGCTGGCCAAGCGCAAGGGCTTAAGTTTGGACGTGGCCCGCAGCAAGCTACAAAACCCGCGCCCTATTCGAGATCAGGAACGGGAGCAAGCGTTGTTGGTGGCGTTAATTAATCAGGGCCGAACTCTCGGCTTGGATGCCCATTACGTTACGCAAATTTATCACAGCATTATTGAAGACTCGGTGTTATCGCAACAAGCCTTGCTGCAAGACTTGCTTAACCCTCAAGATGAGGTGCCCGCCATTAGCGTGGCCTTTCTTGGGTTGCGCGGTTCGTACTCCAACATGGCTGCGCGCAAGTACCTCAGCCGGTTTGATGCGACTCTGGTTGAGCATAACTGCGACACCTTTCAGCAGATTTTTGACACGGTAGAATCAGGCCAAGCTCAGTACGGCATTTTGCCGATAGAAAATACCAGCTCAGGTGCCATTAACGACGTATTCGATTTAATGCAGCACACCAGCTTGTCGATTGTGGGCGAGTTAACCCAACCCATAGAGCATTGCCTGCTGGTTGCGGTAGATACCGATGTTAGCAAACTCACCACGTTGTATACCCACCCTCAGGTGTATCAACAGTGCTCGCAATATTTAAAAACTTTGCCTCAGGTTAAGGTCGAGTTCTGTGCCGCCTCCTCCAACGCAATGGAGCTAGTTGCCAAGCAACAGCGTGATGACATTGGCGCCATGGGCAGTGCTGACGGTGGTGCTTTACACGGGCTTAAGCCGCTGGTCACCGGGCTGGCCAACCAAAAGCAGAATATGACACGCTTTATAGTGGTGGCCCGCAAGCCCGTAGAAGTTGCCGCGCAAATTCCGGCCAAGACCAGCTTTATTATGTCGACCGGTCAGCAAAGTGGCGCTCTAGTAGAAACCTTATTAGTGTTGCGTAACCACGATATAACCATGACTAAGCTAGAGTCTCGCCCCATTATTGGTAATCCGTGGGAAGAAATGTTTTATGTCGATGTAGCCGCTAACGTTAATAGTGCACATATGCAATCGGCACTTCGCGAACTAAAAGACAGCGTCAGTTTTATTAAAATTTTGGGCTGTTACCCCAGTGCCGAAGTATCCCCTACTCGCATTCCGTCTAAAGCGCTTAGCCAGAAGCAAAAGCAAAATCAGGGGCCATTAACGTCCGCCGCTACCGCGGTGCCATTAAGCCCCCCTGCCATGCTGACATTGCAGCTGGGCCGCTTTCATATGAGCCCTCAAGAACCGCTCCTTATTGCTCAGCTCAACAGCTGGCCTGAATACAGTGCATTGCAAGAAACGGCCCGCCGTCTTAAAGAGCAAGGTGGTCAGATGTTGGCGGCCCCTTGTTTTGCCAACGGTGATCAGCAACAAGGTCAAGCGCGCTTGCAACAGTTACGCGAAGTGGCAGCCCAATTTGATTTAGCTGCCCTCACTCTGGTACATACTCCAGAGCAACTTAATCGCGCGGCAGAGTCGCTAGATGCCATCTTGCTACAGCCCATAGAAGGCCGACGCGATGAGTTGCTGACTGCCGCTGGCCGCTGCACTCGCCCGGTGTTATTGCCACTGGCCGATAGCGTAGAACAAACTCTGGCCGAGGCAGAGCAGGTATTAGCCGAAGGCAATCAGCAGTTAGCATTGCTGGACACACAAAACCGTTCACTGGCCACCTTGCTTCGCTTACAGCAACACAGCCGCCTGCCCCTGCTTAGCCAACAAGCCGGCCAAGACAGCCTGCTGCCTGAGCTGGGACAAGCCCTAAGAAGTGCCGGCGTGCAGGGCTTTTGCTTGAACATCACCACCGAAGACGACATGCAGCCACTACAGCAACTAGCACAGCGGCTATATCGGGATTAAAACCAGCAACCGGCGCCCAGCAAAAAATACAAAACCGAGCATATAAGCTCGGTTTTTTTACAAACTAAAGACTTTTCGCCACAGAATCCACGGAAAAATTAAGCTGAGCAACACAGTCATCCGCCATTGGCCCTGCTTTGGTTGAAATTTACCCATAAAATATTTATTTAGATTTTATCTCTATTTTTCCGTGTTCTTCCGTGGATTCCGTTGCAGAAATAAGTTTAGGTCTTTGGTCTTCTCGTCCCCTTCACCCTTTACAGCACAAAAAAACCGAGCTCATGGCTCGGTTTTTTTGTGCTTTTTCGTGGCGCTGGGCGCTGTCAATTTCTGCTATCTGTTACTCGTCTGCGTAGTGGCGACTGTCGTTGGCTTGAGCTAACAGGCTGCGGCTTTCTTTAAGGAAAGTGTCGGCATAATCACCAAAAAACTCACTTACGGTAGAAAACTGCTCGACAAAGGCCTCGCGTTTACCCTGTTCTAGCTGCGTTAACAGCTCACCAAAGCGGCTGTGATAACGGCGTATCATGTCGAGATTACGCGGAGACGACAAAATAATGTCGGCATACAACACCGGATCTTGTGCAAATAAGCGCCCGACCATGGCCAGCTCTAACCGATAAATTGGTGAGCTTAAGCGCAGCAATTGCGATAGATCAGCTTGCTCGGCACACAAATGGGCACCATAAGCAAAACTAGTAAAGTGGCGCAGTGCTTGCACTAAACTCATGGCTTGGTCGTGCTCTTCGGCGTTAACCGCCTGCAAGCGAGCTCCCCAAATACGCATTTGAGCTAGCAGCCATTCATACTGTTGTGCACCACGGCCTTCACTGTAAATAATGACCTGCTTGGCAAGACTGGATATGTCTGGCCCAAACATTGGATGTAAGCCTAGTACAGGCCCTTGGTGGACCTTTAGCATGGCAGCCAAGGGCTCAGCTTTAATGCTGGTTAAGTCGACTAATAAGCAGTCTGCGGGTAATGCAGGTAATTGTTCGATCACGGCCACGGTTTGATCGATTGGCACCGCGACCACGACCAAGCCGGCACCGGCAACAATATTTGGCGCATCAGCCCAGTCATCTTTCTCTAAGATGCACACCTGATAACCAGACAGCGTTAACAAGTGAGCAAATAAGCTGCCTAATTGACCAGCGCCACCCACCACCACTACTTTGCCTAGCTGTGGATTAATGCATTTAAAGCCGGTGTCTTTTTCACTTGCATAAGACTCACGCATAAAACGGCGCAGTACATCTTCAATTAAATCAGGGGGCACGCCTTGCGCTACGGCCTCAGCACGGCGCTTTACCAGCATGGCAGCTTCACGGTCTGGCGCATAAATGGGCACTCCCTGGCGGCTTTTTACTTCGCCCACACCCGCCACCAGTTTTAGACGGCGAGCAAACAACGCAACCAGCTCTTGGTCCACTGCATCTATTTGGTCCCTAAGGACGGCTAATTCATCTACCATTGGTCCATCCAAATTACAAAAGCACCGGCCCTATTCGGACGCGGTGCTTTATTATGCCGGTAACACGCAACGGCAACAGTTGCCCCGGGTCGTTAGGCACAAAATATATTACATAGCCGCTATCTTAAATAACTCGCTTAACGAATACGAGCCTTTAACGGCGCAGCAAGCTGCTGGTGGCAACGCTGCAATAAATCGGCTGTAGTATCCCAGTCGATGCAGGCATCAGTAATCGACACGCCATAGCGCATCTCGCTGCGATCTTGCTCGCTCGACTGATTACCCTCAAACAAGTGAGACTCTAACATGATGCCAAGAATAGATTTATTACCTTCTTGAATTTGGTGCACCACGTTTGCGGTCACTAACGGCTGCAAGCTGTAATCTTTGTTCGAGTTCCCGTGGCTACAATCCACCACCAAATTAGGCGTAAGGCCGGCACTGGTCATGGCTTTTTCTGCCAGCGAAACATTCACAGAGTCGTAATTGGGTTGCTTGCCACCACGCAAAATAACATGGCCATCAGGATTCCCTTGGGTCACCAACAACGCCACTTGTCCTTGCTGATTAATTCCCATAAAAGAATGAGATTCAGATGCAGCCTTCAGTGCGTTGATGGCCGTTGCTAGATTACCGTCAGTGCCATTTTTAAAACCAACCGGCATCGACAAACCAGAGGCCATTTCTCGGTGAGTTTGTGATTCTGTGGTACGCGCCCCAATCGCCGACCATGAAAACAGCTCCGCTAAATATTGCGGACTAATGGGATCCAAGGCTTCGGTTGCCAACGGGAGTTCTAGCTCGGCTAACCAACACAATAGCTCACGCGCCTTATGCAAACCTTGCTCAATGTCGAAGGTGCCGTCTATGTGAGGATCGTTAATAAAGCCTTTCCAACCCACAGTGGTGCGCGGCTTTTCAAAATACACGCGCATTACTATATAAAGGCTATCACTATATTCATCATGCAGCTTTTTGAGGCGGGTTGCGTACTCTTTGGCTGAATCTATGTCGTGAATGGAGCAAGGTCCACAAATCACCAACAGGCGATGATCTTTACGTTGAATAATATTCGTCATGGTCTGGCGAGCCTGGCCGATAAAATCGAGTGCGGGTTGAGAAATCGGCAATTTGGCTTTCAGCTCAGCGGGGGTAATCATAATTCTCTCGGAACGTATATGAATATTATTCAGTGTGTCTTTCTGCATGACGACATCCTCAGGTGTAAACAAAACATTACAGCAAATAAAAACAAATATAGTGTCTTGTTTGACATCTAGTTATTTATTTTTTACGCAACCGCATTTACCTTATCAAGGCTAGGCCAGCTTGCAAAGCCTGTTAGTCAGTAAAACTCGCTTATTTTATGCTGTAAAGGCGAAAATGTCATAACTGACACCAAGCGCCCCACCGTCAGCTGAAAAAAACACCATCTTTTACTTCCATATGGCGGGCGAGCACAGGATCTGCCATGATGCCGCTCTTCTCAATGGGAGCTTATTAATGCAACGTCTTTTACGATTTTTCTTTCAGGGTTTGTTGATCCTGCTACCTTTCGTACTCACGGCATATCTAGTTTATTTAATTTTTACCGTGCTCAACGAAACGCTCTTTTCTGCCATTGGCTCACTATTGCGCATGGTCGTGCCCGCCCTAGAAGCCGGCTGGATTGCCGACCTTGCTGGAGGCTTGCTTACCCTAGCAGCTATCATTGTCACGGGTATGTTTGCCTCACTTTACTTGGGCCAGTTCTTTCTATCGCTGCTCGATAAAATATTAGCTCGCATACCATTAGTAAAATTGGTGTATCACTCGCTGCAAGATTTATTTAATGCCTTGCTAGGGGAAAATAAACGATTTAATCAACCGGTTGCGGTTAGCCTGATGGGCGGTGAGGTACAACTACTGGGCTTTATTACCCGAGAAGATATGACTGAGTTTGGTCTACCCGGCAAGGTGGCCGTATATTTACCCCAGTCTTATAATTTTGCCGGCAACTTGTTAGTGGTCGACAAAGACAAAATTCAACAGCTCGACGTACCCGCCAGTAAAATGACCACCTTTATCGTGAGCGGTGGTATTACCGGCAAGCCTTAACAAAAAGCACTACGCTGTACGCCGTAAGCCGTAAGCCGTAAGCCGTAAGCCGTAAGCCGTAAGCCGTAAGCCAGCATCAAAGACCAGAATAAGCCCAGTATCTACAGAGAACGATGCTTTGACTTATAGCTTACAGCTGATCGCTTAAAGCTTTTTTTATCCGTCTATTTCATCCATGAAGTCAGACAGTCCTTCGTTAGACTCAGTGACGGACTCTTTGCCAATTTTGGCGTCTTGATACTGTAAATACAGATCTTTAGTTAGGCCGTAAGGATCTAGGGCATTATCAATAATGGGTTCACGATCAATCAGCTCAGTACGCTGATAAAGGCCGTTAAGAGCCGATTTACCCGCACGCATCGCAAAACTCATCACGTCGTAGGGGAAATATAGGCTGTCGACCATATCGCCGGAGAACTCACGCAGTGTGGTCGGCCCATATAATGGCAGCATTAAAAATGGACCATCACCTACGCCTATTTGTCCTAATACCTGACTAAAGTCTTTAGAGCGGCGCGCTAAGGTCATTTTTTCTGCTACATCAAAAAAACCTAATACACCCACAGTACTGTTGACGCCAAATCGCACCAGATTAGTGCCCGCCCCTGTAATATCGCCGGTAATAATATGGTTAACAAAACTGGCTGGCTCTTCCAGATTAAGCACTACGTTCTGAAAGCCGTCTCTTACGGGTTCGCTAACATAGCCTGCATAGGCATGAGCAGCCGGACGCACCAGGTAAGGATCTAATACCTTATAGTTAATCACCCAAGCGCCACGGTTAACCGGTTCAAAAGGGTCTCGCACATCGTTTGCCGTCGACTTAGCGAAGTCGGCAGGTGTCTGTGTTGTAAAAGGGTCGTTGCTACGCGGAACATCAACCCCTTGATGAGCCGAGCAGCCGACTAGACTTACACCCGCTGCTAACATTAAGATTCGCCACATAATATAAGCCTTATCGCTTTTGTTATTATTTTATTATTGTATAAAACCGATCTATTTGATCGGTTTTATACGTGCTACTGCTTGCTTATTACTTATCTCTTATTATGTACTACAAGGGAGTATCAATAAAGATAACCAACTGGCGATCTTCCTCAGTACTCAGCACTGCGCTGCGGCCTTCCCAAGCATTGGTGGTGTCAGTTACATTACCACTGGGTGCAATACGCGCTTTAATAATGACAGCCTCACGACCGTTCATATTATTATCTGGGCGCATGGCATCCGCATTAGACAAGGTAATCGTTAGCGGAAATGAAGGGTTTTCGATACGTTGTGCCACTAATGGGGCTTCGGAAGCGCCACCTTTAGCATCCACCGCATACACAAATAATACCGCCCCTGGATGATACGGCGTATTGCTACTGGTATTTACTTCCACTTCATAACGCGGGCCGGTTATTGGCGTATGATCTTCCTCGGTCAAACGTTGCTCAGCAAACGCTACCGAGCGCTCAATCATCGAATACCGTGGGTTATCTGGCGACATACGCTGCAAAATTTGCTGCCAGCGAGCAATGGCCGCCGTTAAATTTTCTTGCTGCATCGCCATAAATGCAAACACCGACCAGGCTTCCAGATTATCCGGATCTTTAGCCAACACCTGTTTGATCATGTTTTCGGCTCGCAGCGCTTCACCGGTAATGGACAAGGCTTCTGCATAAGGCACCATCACCTGCTCGGGCTTATCGGTAAGCTTCATGGCTTTTTCTAGTGCATCGCGCGCAGTTTCACCGTCACGCATCTCTAGTGTTAACCGGCCCAATAATAACCAACCACGAAAGTCATCGCCATCAGTATAAAGCTTAGTGCGCAACGCTTGAATCAAATCAATCATGTCTTGTTCGGTGACATCACCGTCAGGCTCCAGCAATACCTGACGGGTTAGCTCACTTAAGCGCCCCGCATTATCTTGCCACTGCGCCACTTTGTTATACGCACCCATCTGCCAATAGCCAGCATACGCTACCGCGACCACAATCAGCACCGCAGGCAACCACAACCAAACGCCGGTTCGGTATTGCTGTGAGCGTTCCGTTACTACGTCGTCGAGCAGGCTTTTTTGCAGTTCTTGGGTCGCTAACTCGTTATCTTCAAGTAAGCCTTGATCGCGGTCTTGCTCTAACTCTTGTAAGCGCTGCTTATAGAGATCGGTATTAAGCTGATTACGGCTCTGGCTAGACTCGGCTCGCCCTCGGGTGAGCGGCAAGATAATAACCAGGGCTAATATCAACGTCAGCAAGGCGCTGCCAATCCAAAATAATATCATATTAATTCTCTTTGTCTTTGTTCAGCAATTCACTTAGGCGCGCTTCTTGCTCCGCGCTCAATGCATTGTCGGCGGCAGTGTTACGCGGCTTCTTGCGCGTGCGCACAACGACAATTAACAACCCCACGAGCATCACTATCACCGGACCAAACCATAAGATCATGGTTGAGGCCATAAAAGGCGGCTTATAGAGAATAAAGTTACCGTAACGGGCCACCATATAATCGATAACGTCTTGCTTGCTGTTGCCCTTTTGTAAGAGCTCATAAGACTTATCTCGCAAGTCTTTGGCCAGCTCTGCATCCGAGTCACCTATGTCTTGATTCTGGCACTTAGGGCAGCGCAGCTCGCGAGTCAACTCTCGAAATGTCTGCTCTTGCTCAGGCGAACTAAAGTCATAAACACTGGTGGCAGCCATGGCAGTTGTTAGCCCAAATAGAGGTAAACATAAGCCGGCTAGCAGTACTAATACCAAGCGAAAACCCATGGTTTACTCCATCTGCTCAAAAATAGGCTTTACCGTCTGTTGCCAAACGCGATCGTTTAAATCACCCACATGGCGATAACGAATAATGCCTTTGCTGTCGATAAGATACGTTTCTGGTGCACCGTAAACGCCTAGGTCCAGCCCAAGCATGCCGTCGGGATCATACAAATCGATGGCATAAGGATTGCCGAGATTTTTTAACCAGCGCAACGCCTTAGTTCGTTCGTCTTTGTAGTTCATGCCGACAATATAAATATCTTCTTGCGCTTGTAATTCATTTAAAAATTCATGTTCAGCACGACAGGTGGGGCACCAAGTGGCCCACACATTGAGTAGCATCGGCTGGCCGGTAAAAATGGCGCGACTGTATTCTTCTTCCGGGTTTTGCAGCGAGGTAAGTGCAAACTCTGGTACCGGCTGGTCCAGTAATACCGACTCTAGTTTTGTCGGATCAGAGAACAAACCTTTGTACAAGAACACACACCCCAGCAAAAATACGACCAGTGGGATAGATAAAATCAAGACTCGACGATTCATGCCGCCCCCTGCTTTTGTTTACCGGCAACCGCTTTACCCGCAAAACGGTAGCGCTTGTCGACCATGGCAATGATGCCACCGATGGCCATCAACAGCGTACCAAACCAAATCCAACGAATAAAAGGTTTGTAATACAAGCGTATCGCCCAAGCGCCGTCGTTCAGTTGTTCGCCCAGGGCTGCATACAAGTCGCGGGTCACGCCGGCACTGATGGCCGCTTCGGTCATCGGCATACGTTGCACCAGGTACAATCGTTTTTCTGCTTTGAGCTTGGGCAGCGCCTTGCCATCTTTGCTAACGGCAATCACGCCTTTAAACCCTTCGTAGTTAGGACCATTCGCTTCGCGGGTACCTTCAAAGGTAAAGGTGTAGTCCGAGAAGGTCACGCTGTCGCCGGCAGCCATGCGTACATCTTTTTCGATGCTGTATAACTGGGTGCAGCTAATGCCGATGATAGTCACCGCCATGCCTAAGTGGCCAAAAAACATAGCCCAATGGCTATTGCCCAACTTAGTAATACCAGTACCAAAACTGTGCCGATGGGTAGCGCGCACCCACGTTTCTTGCAAGCTGGTAATAATAATAAAGGCACCCAAGCTTAAGCCAATGGCCGCCCACACTTCAAAGTGCTCGGCAAAGTACCATGGCAATGCCACACCAATGGCGGCAGCAGTCACTAGTGCCGACAATAATTTGCCATTAATCTCTTTCATGCTCTGGCGGCGCCAGCGAAACAGCGGTGCGGCGCCCATTAACAATGCAAAAGGAATAATCAACCAGGCATAAATACCGTTAAAGAAAGGTGCACCAATGGAGATACTGCCTAATCCTATCTCTTTGTGGATCAGTGGCAAGATAGTACCGACGAGCACCACCACTAAACCGGCCATTAACATGATGTTATTGCCGAGCAGCATACTTTCTCGACTGGATAACTCATGTTTACCGTGGCTTTTTACCTCAGCGCCTTTAATGGCGTACAGCAATAAGGAGCTACCCACCACCAACATAAAGAAAATCAAGATAAACAAGCCGCGGGTCGGATCCGAAGCAAAGGCGTGCACCGATACCAAGACGCCGGAGCGCACCAAGAAGGTACCCAGCAAACTCAATGAGAAGGCCATAATAGCCAGTAATACGGTCCAGGCTTTAAAGGTGGAGCGTTTCTCGGTAACTACCAGTGAGTGGATCAATGCGGTGGCCGCCAACCAAGGCATAAAGGAAGCGTTTTCTACCGGATCCCAGAACCACCAACCGCCCCAGCCCAATTCGTAATAGGCCCACCACGAGCCCAGTGCAATACCTACCGTCAGAAATATCCACGCCGCCATGGTCCAAGGGCGCGACCAACGAGCCCATGCAGCATCCAACTTACCGGTCATTAATGAGGCAATAGCAAAGGCAAAAGCAACCGACAATCCCACATAGCCCATGTACAACATAGGAGGATGAAAGATCAGCCCAGGGTCTTGCAGCATGGGGTTTAGGTCGCGACCATCGACTGGGAAAAACGGCAAAGTGCGTTCAAAGGGGTTAGAGGTAACGATCACGAACAGCAAGAAGCCCACGCCAATCATGCCCATCACACTCAGCACCCGCGCCACCGCATCCAGCGGCAACGAGCGACTAAAGCGCGCTACGGCTGCCGCCCAACCGGCTAAAATCAGCACCCACAGCAATAAGGAACCTTCATGAGCGCCCCACACCGCAGAAATACGATATTCTAGGGGTAATAAGCTATTGGAGTTAGAAGCCACGTAAATGACACTAAAGTCGTGGTCGATAAAGGCCCACGTTAAACAGCCAAACGAGAATAGCAAAAAGCCAAACATAGCATACGCCAAGGGGCGCGCCAGCAACATCATGCTGGCATTACCACGAGACGCGCCTATCAGCGGATAAGTACTTAAGATTAAACTCGCGGCCAGCGCGAGAATAAGACTAAACTGACCTAACTCGGGAATAATACCTAACGTCAAACTCATGACCGGCTTCCTTTAAGCTGCTCTGGGGAATATTCGGGTTTTACATGCTCGATTCCCTTGAGCGCTTCTGCCACTTCCGGTGGCATGTATTCTTCATCGTGCTTAGCTAATACTTCAAAGGCGGTAATAGTACGGGCATCGGCTAAATGCCCTTGCGCCACTATACCCTGCCCTTCACGAAACAAGTCGGGCAAAATGCCCTCGAATACCACGGTAATTTCTTCACCGCCCGCATCCACCAAGCCAAAGCTAACGAGCAGGCTTTCTTGATCACGGCTCACCGAGCCAGGCACCACCATGCCACCAATGCGTAAGCGCTCGCCGACTTCAGGCTTAACATGAGTATTACCCTTGCCTCGTACCAGTTCGGTAGGAGTATAAAATAAGTCGATATTTTGCTTGAGCCCATACAGTACTAAAGCGGTCATCACCGATAAGCCTAACACCACTGCCAACAGCAGCGCCATGCGCTTTTTTCGTCTGGGATTCATAGGGTATTCTCCAACTTCTGAGCCGCCTTACGGCGTTGTGTTCGAGCCTGCTTCTGTTTTACTGCGCGCAGTAGCGTTTTTTTAGTCGCCATCGTCGATATAACAATGCCGACCATGGCCACCAAGGTAAAACCAAAAGACAGCCATACATAAAAACCGTAACCACCCATGGCCCAAAAGGCAGACCAGCTATCAAACTTCATGTTGTTCCTCCGCCAGCTGCAATACCCACGGTCGATGGGATTCGCGCCGAATTAATTCATTACGCAGTCGCATTAAGGTAACGGCACCTAAAAAGCAGCTGAACGCCACTATCATCAGTAGCAGCGGCCATAACATGTCGTTAGAAACAGAAGGTCGCTCAAACTTGGTAATGCTCGCCCCCTGATGCAAGGTGTTCCACCACTCCACCGAGTAATGAATAATGGGCAAATTAATGACCCCAACCAACGCTAAAATACCCGCGGCTCGCCCTGCTAACACCTTGTCGGAAATGGCGTTATATAAGGCAATCACGCCTAAATAAAGAAATAACAAGATAAGTTCCGAGGTCAGTCGAGCGTCCCATACCCACCACGCCCCCCACATGGGCTTGCCCCAAGCGGCACCAGTGAACAAGGCAATGGCGGTAAATACTGCGCCTACGGGGGCAATGGCGGCCACGGCCATGTCGGAGGTCTTTATTTGCCACACCAAGCCAATAAAAGCGGCGATGGCCATAGAGGAATATGCCCCCATCGACAAAATAGCCGCCGGCACATGAATATAAATAATGCGAAACGCATCGCCTTGCTGGTAATCAGCAGGAGCAAACGCTAACCCCCACACCAAGCCAATGGCAAACGACACCACGCTAAACGCGGCAAACCAGGGTAGCCATAAGCCTGCCAATCGATAGGCTTGCTCAGGCTTAGCGTAAGGATGTAACCATTTCCACATATTGCTCACAGACCTTTTTTATATTTAATATTGTGTACACGACCTAAGCTAAACGGCTTAAGATAACTTAAAATCACGGTTTATAACAATGAGTTATAACCTAGTTAACACTTACTCGCAGCGCAGAGGCGATGGCAAATGGCGCCAAGGTAATGCTACCCACCAACATGGCGGCCAAAATCGCTAGCTGGCCGTCATAGGCGACCCCAAGGGTGGCGGCATCGATGGCCGAGGTAGCAAAAATAAGCACCGGAATATACAGCGGTAAGGTCAGCAAACTGAGTAATACCCCCCCTTTACCAATGCCAACCGTCAGCGCCACGCCAATAGCACCCAGCAGGCTTAAAATGGGCGTACCCAGTAATAATGTCCAGAATACCGCTTTAAAGCCCACCATATCCAGACTGAGCAGCACCGCAACCAATGGCGACAGCAACAATAAGGGCAAACCGGTGAGCAGCCAATGGGCAAATACTTTAGCGAGCACCAATACCCCTAAAGGACAGGGCATAAGCATTAATTGTTCCAAGGTACCGTCAATAAAGTCGTCTCTGAATAATCGCTCTAGTGCTAATAACGACGATAACAAGGCGGCTACCCACACAATTCCTGGGGCAATGCGCGCTAGTTGCCCCGGATCGGGGCCAATACCTAAGGGAAACAGGGTGATCACAATAATAAAAAACCACAACGGATTTAAAATATCACCGCGACGGCGTAGTGCCGATACTAACTCGCGGCGCAGCACCCCGTTAAACATGGCCTTCATGCCAGCTCCTCTTGATAGGGGGTTAATTGCAAGGTGCGTACGCGGTTGGCACTTAAAGAGAGGTCTTGATGGGTGGTGATCAACACCATACCGCCGGCATCGGTGTGATCCAGCAGCAATTGCTCTAACACTTTAACGCCGTGTTTATCGATGGCGGTAAAGGGCTCATCCAAAATCCACAACTTAGGGCCACCCAGCCACAATCGAGCCAATGCCACGCGGCGCTTTTGCCCCGCAGATAGCTGACCGACTGTTTGGTCTTCTAACCCAGCCAGCCCGACCATAGCGAGTACATCCCACAAATTAGCGTTGCTTTGGGCATGATGCATGCGGCGAAAGAAAGCGAGGTTTTCTAGGGCGGTGAGTTCGTGCTTAATGCCGGCCTGATGGCCTAGATAGAGTAAGTCTTGATGGTATTCGTCACGGTTACTTTCTATGCTATTACCCTGCCAGTAAACGTCACCGCCATAAGGGCGGGATAATCCGGCTAATAATCGTAATAAGCTAGTTTTGCCCACGCCGTTAGGACCGGCAACCTGCACCAGATCACCTGGCGCCACCGTTAGCGACAATTCGCTAAATAAGGTGTGCTCTTCACGGACACAAGTTAAGGATCTGGCTTCTAACATAATTGGGCACGTAGACCATTAAAAATGGCCGCCAGTTTAGCACACACCACCCTATTGTGCAGAAAGAAACAAAGAAAGCGCTAAGGGTAGGTAAAAACAGCCGACCGCTTTACGCTGTAGGCCAAGGGCAGGTACTGCGTTCGTCCTTAACTTACGGCGCATGGCGTATGGCGTATGGCGTATGGCGTAAGGCGTACAGAGGACGCCTTCATTTAAGCCAGTTTATGTGGCGGGCTAACAAACCCTTGATAGGCATTAACGTACAACGTTTTAAGCACTTCAAGCTGTTGATCGGTTTCTACCCGAGTAGCGATAGTTAACGCTCCCATGCTGCGTGCCGAGCGACAGACTGCGGCCAAAAACGCGTCATCATAGTCCGCATCCATCACTTGGCTCGTAAAACCATGATCAAGCTTAACGTAACTTGGCCTTAAATCGTTGAGCTGAGTTAATAAGTCAAAGTGTCGTCCAAAATGGTCAATCCCCCACGACACTTTAAGCGACGCAAGCGGTACCATCAGCGCATTTTTACTCCAGAAAAAGGCACTTTCTGGCAACTCTAACAGCAGCCTTGAACACTCTTGAGGATACTCGGCAAGCAACTGGTCAAGTTGGTGCCAAAACCCTGCTTGGCGACAGCTATATTGAGTTAGGTTAACGGCCAATCGTAACTCGGGTCGGGTAGCCAAGTACTTTAATGCACGCCCAACTATATGTAGATCCAGTCGTTCGCCCAGCTTAAATTGTTCAACCATGGGCAGAAAACTACCGGCGCGATAAGTCACTTTATCGGTACGAATGGCAATGTATAATTCTTCGTGCTGTAGCTCACCGTTAAAATCAAAAACAGCCTGACTACTCAGTGCAAACAGATCGTCAGCCAGCGCAGCTTCTATCAGCTTTTTCCAAGCCAATCGACCTAGTTGATGCTCTAGTTTACTGTGCTCAATAATGACCGCACCCGCATTATCCATACGCGCTTTATTTAGCGCATTATCGGCACGAGTCAGCAGTTGGCTGGTATTGTCTTCATTTTGTATTACCGCCATACCCACCACGGATATATTACGGCTGTTAACCGGGTCTATCACCTGCTCAGCCACTTGACGGTTAATTTCTTCACCTAATAGTGACAGGCGATCAACATCTGATTCGGGTACCAATAGCGCAAACTCACGAGCAGAGATGCGTGATAAAGCATATTCACTAAAACGCTGGCAAAGCTGGCGCAAATCAGTGGCAATGGCTTTAATCATTTGGTCACGTACTGCAAATCCTTCGTCCTGGTCTAACTGCTCTAGCATATCAACCGCAATCAATATTACGGCACCACCGGTACCATCACTGATCCAAGACTGACTTTGTGACACAAAATAAGCGCGGTTTCCCAACCCAGAAGTGGGATCCCAAAATGCCCGATGGCGTAGTCGTTCGGCTTCATCCGCTTGCTCTTTAAATTGCACCTCAAGCTGCCCCGCCATATTATTAATGGCCATGACCACTTCTTTTAGCTCTCGGGTTTTGGGCAATGCAATGGCTTTACCAAAATGATGCCGCTCTATGTCACGAGCTTGAGCTTCAATATCGTGTAACGGTTTTAATAAATAACGTAGCGCAATAACCAGTAAGCCCCACACCAATAAAAAACACGCCACAAACCAAGTCGCTAATTGGCTCATACCTTGCCAAAGCTGGTGATAAGCTTGCCCTGGGTGGCCTTCTACTGATAATTGGCCTAGTTGCAACCAGCCAGAGGTCAATACGGCGTTATGCTGTGCCCCCTCAAACAAGCCAAGATTAATAAACCAGTTAGGCACATTCTGAGGCTGTGCTAAATGCTCACGAATAATCACTTTATTAGCCGCTAATAAATCAAGCTGTATTTTACGATAGAGACCACCATCAAATACGGCATTAATAACCGACTCAGCTCCTACGGTATCACTGGTTTCTAAGTAAGGAGTCAGCGCAAGCCCTAGCGAGGTGGCAGTATTAATGACCGTGATCTCTTGTTGCTCGGCTAAGTAACTTCTTGTTGAACTAAATTGCACTGCATAAGCGGTTACAAAAAGCATAATAAAGAGCAACAGTATGGTCACTAGGAGTTGCCGGTATAATGTCATAATTAATAATCCAAGTTAATACGGGGCTTTTGTAGCCGCTTAACATCTAATCGACCACGCAACTCATTCCAAAGAGAGAGCCGAGATGCTTGACCTGCCAGTTCACCTTGCCCGCGTTCACGCATCAGCCATAGATGTTGACCGTTAAAGCTATAAATTGGCGCTAAATCACTGCGTTCTGTTGCTAAACGAATAGTACCTTCCAAATTATCTAAAATAAAAGGCACGGCTGCGGGGGTCGGATAGTAAGCCACCACCATGTGAAATTGATTCAGATCTAATGCCTTTACATACACCATACGTAACTTATCGTCCGCAACGCCTAACTCGCGCAATGTAAAATATTTAGCCAGACTAAAATCTTCACAATCTCCGCCACCAGCACCTAAAAATTCGAGAGGGGTAGCCCAATAATCATCTTTACCCCACAGTTTTATATCATCGATAAAACGTAAACGATTAAAAAAAATATTCACTCGTGATAATACTTCACGTTCACTTATCTGCTGAGACTGGACTTGGTTAACCATCTCTCGCCAACCATGTGTGCGCTGAGCAGCGGCCGAGCCATAAAATTGACGGACCGCTGTGATCATTTTTTTATCTTCATCTAACTGTGACTGTGCTGTTGCAGCCAACACTAAACTCAGCAGCACTAATCCAACCAGAGTAGATAAATAATGCCGCATTACTGGCTGTTGTTCTCAACACTGTACACATTCCAGCGCATACGATCATTTTCTTCTATGGTGGTCAATGCACCCACTACACGACGGTTTTTTGCTGCTGACTGTTCGTCATCACCCATTAATAAGGGCTTGGTCTCACCGTAACCAATAATCTCTAGTCGGCTATTATTAATGCCAGCCTTAATTAAAGCACCTCGTGCCGCTTCTGCTCGGCGCTTAGATAACGCTAAGTTATATTGCTCGGTGCCTACTTGGCTAGTATGACCCTCTATTAATAATTTTAGCTCCACGTTTTGTGCCATAAAACTGGCCATCTTATTAATTTCACCTTGAAACTGACGTTTAATAACAGAACGGTCATGGTCGAACAAAATAATGATGTCCTGCTGTAGTGCTTTATACTTTTTATCACCACAGCCATCATTATCCACTTCTGAGTTACCTACCGAGTCTAGGCAGTTATCTCGAGCTGTAATCACACCATCTCGATCAATATCGCTAAGATCATAGGCGGCACGAGTTTCTTGCTCTGGCTCAGCGGTTAAGCTACACGCCGACAAAGGTAAAATAAGAGCTAACATCATCCATTTTTTCATTATATATCTCCATTTTAAGCTCTGGGTTTTAAGCTCTAAACTTACCACTGTTCGGGGCGAGTAAAGCGCAAGGCATCAAGCAGCTGGCCAGACGCATTCATAATTCGGTATTCTGCAGCCAACTGATCATACTCAGCATTAATGTAAGAACGACGTGCTTCAAACAGCTCGTTTTCGGTGTTCAACACATCTAAAAGAGTACGACTGCCTAAAGAGAACTGCTTTTTATAAGCATCAACCGTATTAAAACTGGCTTCTACATGCTGACGTAAAAAGTCTTTTTGTCGGCCTAATGACTCGTACGCAGCCCACGCTAAACGCATGCCTTCATCAACCTGACGATGGGCATTCATCTGAATATCTTTTGCTTGCATTTCAAGAGCAGAAGTCGAGCGACTACGTGCTACATCTGCGCCGCCGTTAAACAGGTTATAACGCATACGCACCATGGCCGTATAATCGTTGCTGTGCCCCTCTACACCATCAATATCATCATTCCAATTACTGCCTAACTCCAAGTGAACTTTAGGATAAAAGTTAGATTTAGCATCTCTATGCTGATGACGAGCAGCATCAACATCAAATGAAGCAGACGTTAACGTAGGGTGTTTTTCTTGTGCAATAGACAAAGCATCATCGAGTGTAGCCGGCACAAAATTAGCATCGGCTTTGGGCTGGCGTAGGTCGTTGGGCGCCTTATTCACCAGTGCAATAAACTGACTTTGCGCATCACGCAGGTTATTTTCAGCGGCGGTCATATTGGAATAAGAGCGTGCAACTCGTCCTTGGATCTGAGTAAAGTCGGCACTAGATCCCACCCCCGAGTCGGTACGGCGTTTAATATCAGAAGAAATCTGCTCATGAGTCTCTAGGTTACGACGCGATAACTCAACCACTTCATCTTGGCGCAGCACATCCAAATACACTTCTGCAACGCGTAACGCAATATTTTCAGCGCTAGACAACAGCTCATAGCGCTGCGCATCGGCCTCGGCTTGAGTTCGGTCTACATTACTGGATGTTTTAAAGCCATCAAACAATAGCTGGCGCAGTGATAAGCCTAACTCTTTACGCGTTAGCTCTTCAGTATCATGCGAGGCAGCTCCACGAGTACCAGGGCTGTCGGTATACTCATAACCAATACCCGCATTAGCATCCAAGGTTGGCAAGTAGCCAGCAGTGGCTTCATCTTGCTCATATTGACGAGCTTGATACAGGTGAAAAGCCTCTTTAACCTTAGGATGGGTCATTAAGCTTTGTGTCACCGCCTCTTCAAGAGTCTGAGCCTGTGCTGGCAGTACTAATACCGCCCCCACAAACATAGAAATTACGCTTTTTTTCATTGTGATTCTCCCTGTGAACATTAACGTTCTCGTAAGGCGCCTTGCTTGGCTCTTAATAAAGGTTTAAGTAGGTAGTCCAGCACCGTCTTTTTACCTGTAATGACATCCACTCCCGCTTGCATGCCGGGAATAATCATTAGAGGAGCCGTTTCTGAACCTAAAAAGCTATCTTGTGTACGAATTGTAGCTAGAAAAAACGTATTTCCTTCGTCATCTTGGATGGAGTCAGCACTAATTTTTTCGACTTCACCCACCAGTCCACCATAAATAGTGAAATCATAGGCGGTAAACTTAACCATCGCCTCTAAACCTGGTCTTAAAAAGCCAATGTCTTTCGGCTCAATACGCGCCTCTACTAACAGGGTGTCTTCAAGTGGCACTATTTCCACTAAATTCACACCTGGCTGCACTATGCCGCCCACGGTATTCACATTGAGTGTTTTAATGGTGCCTTTAACTGGAGAGACAACCGAGGTGCGTCGTACTCGATCCTGCAATCCGACCTCACCTTGCTGTAATAGCATTAAACGATTACGCCGTTCATTAAGCTCCTGCTGCGATTCTGAGCGAAACGTTAACGCCACTTCTTTACGCTTAAAAATATTTTCTCGTAATGAAGCATCCAGCTTGGGTAACATCAGCTGTGTGGATTCCAGCTCACCTTGCATCTGGTTAAGCTGTCGCTCAAGCCGCAAAATTTCAACCTGAGGCACTATGCCTTCTCTGGCCAACGGCCGACTCATATTCACTTCTCGCGCCGCTAAGTTAACGCCTCGGCGCAGGGTACGAATTTTAGAGTTCGTCTCTATCACTTCTTGCTCACGCTGCTCTATTTGATTACCAAAAATAGACAGCTGGTTTTTTACAAAGCCAAGCCGTTCATTAAATAAAGAGCGCTGAAACTCGGGTTGCCCTGGATATTGCTCACGAAAGTCATCTTCAAAGGCTAGCGCAACGCGTTGCACACTCACCTGTTTGCGCCACGCTAATGAGGGATCTTCTTGAATATCAATCGAGTCAACTTCGGCTTTTAGTCGCCGAACATCGCCTTGCAATGCCGCTATTTCTTGTTCTCGCTCACGCAAGTCAGACAAAAAACGCGTGTCATCTATAAGTAATAACGCTTGCCCTTTTTCAACTTGTTGCCCTTCTCTTATATATAAGTCACGAACAATGCCGCCTTCTAAGTTAGACACCATTTGGATTTGGCTAGACGGTATTACCTTTCCCATGCCAGACGTCACTTCTTCTAGCTCAGCAAAACGCGCCCACACCAAGGCAACAATAACAAATACCAGCATTGCCCAAAGCAAGGCCTTGCCTGCTTTGGGCGTATTAAGCAATACTGCCGCTGCCGTATCATTGGTGTAATCCAGTAATTCCGGTGGCAGTGATGGTTTTCTAGCCATTACTGGCCTCCTTGCTACGCACCTGACCAGATTGTAATTGCTTTAGCACCTCGGCTTTTGGGCCATCTGCCATTATTCGCCCCTGCTCTAGCACAATGACTCTGTCCACTACTTCTAGCATAGAAGTTCGGTGTGTCACTAATAGTAAGGTTTGATCTGCCTTAAGCTTAAGTAGCTCTTGGCGAATATACAGCTCAGAGCGGTTATCCATATTAGATGTAGGCTCGTCTAGCATAAGCATAATAGGGTCATTTAACAGGGCTCGAGCTATGGCAATAGCTTGACGCTGACCACCCGACAGCTGACGGCCTCCTTCACCCACTTGCTTATCTAAGCCGTCAGGATCTTGGTTAGTAAATAACGTCACACCAGCCCGTTGCGCAGCCCGTAATACCTGGTTTTCATCGGCTAATGGATTCGCGATTACGATGTTGTCGCGAATGGTACCAAAAAATAACGTTACATCCTGTGGTACACACCCCACATTACGCCTAAGCGCGGCAGGCTGAAGCTGACCAATATCAATGCCATCAATACGTAACGCACCTGCAGTGGGTTTATACAGCCCAACAATCAAACGCTCTAACGTGGTTTTCCCTGAGCCAATACGGCCAATAATCGAGACTTTCTCACCCGCTTTTATATGTAAATTAATATGATTTAATACGTCATGTTCGGTTCCCGGGTAACGAAAGCTCACATCTTTAAATATGATATCGCCTTTAAAGTCGGGATGATGCACAAAACGGCGCCCTACCGCATGCTCTTCTGGGGAGGCCATAATTTGCTCAAGTATCGTCATTGCCGAGCGCGCTTGATTGTAACGGGTAGACAGCATCGCTATTTGTATCATGGGCCCAACGGCTCTTCCACTTAGCATAACGGCGGCAATAAGCCCCCCCATCGACAATTCACCGGCTGCAATTAAATACACCCCTAAAACAATGAGACTGACCGTCGTAAACTGCTGTACCACGCTGGCCAAGGTAGATACGGAATTAGTTATGCGGCGAGTTTTCATGGCCCAAGTAGCGATATGACTCACTGCTTGTTCCCAACGGTGTTGAAAGGTACCTTGTGCGCCAAATAATTTAATGGTTTCTAAACCGGAAATACCTTCAACTAAGTTAGCATTTTTTTGTGAAGCAAGGCGTGAACCTTCTTCTATGCTGCGTTTAAGCGAGCCTTGTACTAATAAGCTGGTACCTATAAGGATTAGAATAGCAATAATAGGCACCCACACCATATAACCGGCAAACACCCAAATAATAAATAAAAACAGTATAGAAAATGGAATATCAACCAACGCGGTAACGGTGGCTGAGGTTAAGAAGTCTCTAACTGATTCAAATTCTTGTAAATGCTTAGCAAAGGCACCAGTAGAAGCAGGCCTTGCTTCCATACGCATGCCCATTACTTTAGAAAATATTTGCGCAGACAATAATACGTCTGACTTTTTCCCCGCCACGTCAATAAAATGACTTCGTAACATTCGCAGCACAAAATCAAATAAAAATACAATAGCCGCACCAACGGCCAGTACCCATAGCGAGTCAAATGACAGGTTAGGGACTATCTTGTCGTACACATTCATGGTGAACAACGGCGTGACCAAGGCAAATAAATTGATCAATAACGAACCAATTAAGACGTCTCGATAAATAAAGGTAGAACGACGTAACGTCCCCCAAAACCAGTGCCCGTCTTGGGTGTCTAATGTTTTAGGTGATCGTGCATCATAACGAAACTTAGGTTTAGTAAATATTACATGCCCAGTGTAGCTCTTTGAGAGAGCATCTACTGCTAACCACTGCTCGCCGTCACCAGACTCGGGCAACATCATCCGATAACGATTTTGTTCGCTGTCAATTTCCAACAGCACGCCGGCATCACCATTATTAAGCAGCAAAACACACGGTAGTAGCAGCTCAGATATGTCTTCTAGCGCATAAGCACTATGGTGAGCAGATAGCTCTGCCCGCTCAGCTGCACGTGAAAACAGCAAAGGGGTTAACTTACCATCCGCTAAAGGTAAGCCATTTATCAGTGCCTCTCCTTGGTAAGGATGGCCATATACCTTGGTCAAAAACACCAAACTTTGCAGCAAGGGATCCTGAGCCGATTGTGAATCCTGCATGAATGCTAATGCCCTCAAATGTTTTACTTAGACCCTAATATAATGGAAATAAGACGATAAAGATAAACAATATAAAAAGCGCCCTTTTAGTAATATGGGCGCCGTTTCATTTATAGTGATTAACCGTTATCGAGTAATTTACCCACTAAGTCATCTACCAGAACTTGATTTAGAATATCCTGGTCATAGGCAACGCCATCCAACGTGATACTGAGTTCAGCCCCAGTACTGCTAGTCACCTTGATAACGGTGTCGTCACCATCCGCCTCAGCCGTTAAGTAGCCGATAGAATCTGAGTTATCAGCTGTAAGAAAGTCGGTTAAATCCAACTTATCAATACCTAATTCAAATGACTTCACGACATCATGCTGGTTTTGCCCAGATTCAGCCTCTTCAGCACTCCAGTAGAGCGTATCAGCAGCACCATCACCGATTAACCCTGCGGCATTCAAATCGACAATCCCGCCAAGCTCACTGGTACCTAGGTCGATGATGTCATCACCTAAACCACCGGTTATATAGTCAGCACCGGTTCCACCATAAATGATGTCATTACCTGCACCGCCATCAATGATGTCATTACCACCTTGCCCATAGATAATGTCATTACCAGCACCGCCAGTAATACTATCGTCATTATCTAAGTCAGTAGAGCGATTAAACTCAGCGTGATTTTCCGTAATGTACTGATAGATATCTTGATTGGTTGTTTCACTTACAGATTTCCCAAGCTGGCCTGCTACATAGTTTTGCAAAACACCTTGAGTAGAAATTCCCGTATCAGTGCCGCCTAAAATAAGAGAGTCGCCAAACAGAATGTCGTTACCATCTCCACCTGTAATTGAATCCTCTCCCATTGGTACATCAACCGTAGTACCTAAGATGGTATCAGCAAGATCACTCGGGTCAATGCCGGTTTGTACTTGACCATCTGAATCGTAATACTCTAAATCGCTGTTAGATACGTTAGAACCTAAGCCAATAGCCTCAACCGTAGATTGTTCTTTCAATAGCTCGAATGCAGCTTTGGACTGATTTTTTACAGTGTTAGTTGTATCCTGACCATTACCGCCAGTAACTGACCACTCATTACCACCGTTACCATCAGCTCTCACTGTGTAGGTAACCCGAGCTCCATCCCACCAACCTCCTTCCCAGACTGTTCTAGTATCTCCTATATCCTGAGTGTCGGCATTGATACCCCCTAACACTTTTACTTCTTTACTCTCATAATAAGTTGGTTTGCCGTCAGTAATGAAATAAGTAACATCTTTTGCATCGACATTATTGGTAGCAATATCGGACTGGAACCAATTGGCAGCATCTTTAAATGCCGTCTCATAGTTCGTCCCTCCCCCATTGGTCATAGAGGCTAAAAAGCTTTCTAATTGAGCGTCTAAATTAGGGGCCGTTAAATTAAAAGTGACTGTACTCTGAACTTGTGAATCAAAATCAGAAATATAAATATTAACCGAACCACTATCACTTTCTTGTGCTCCGTCTTTTAAGTTATTAATAACAGTACGAATGGAGTTTTTAGCATCAGCTACACCTTGGCCACCCATACTGCCAGAGCTATCAACTATAAACGCGATGTTGTAATTTTGCCCGGCCTCCACGATAGGTGAAGTTGGGACATCGCCAATGATAATAGAGTTTGAGTTGTCCGCCGCATTTAGCTCATCATCTTCCTTAGTTCCTAATCTCACCTCATAACTTAGCACAGTAATGGTGAGCTCTTCTTCACCCAGCACCAAGTTTTCAAAATGAGCATCGCCATCAGCGTTCACGTTACCATTAACCGATTCTAAGCTGTTCTCGATCGTCGTTTGGCCCACACCGTCGGCCACCGTCACCGTGACACTGCCCGTGGTGTCATTCGCCGGCACCGTGACTTCAGTGCCGTCAGTCAGGGTAAACGTCAGCGCGCCATGGTCATTAATCGGCAAGCCATCTTGGTTGGTTAAGGTCACCGTGTACGTCACCTCTCCGCCCTCAGCCACGCTGCTGGTATCGGTGCTCAAGGTGGCGGTCACGGTGTCGAGGGTGTCGGCGATCTCCGCGGTGACGGTGGCCCCCGTCACATCGGTGGCTTCAAAATT